>NZ_JBHVYI010000004.1:0-171900 GCF_042880975.1 Streptomyces sp. NPDC058289 | reverse complement strand
GGCACCGTACGGTGCGCGCCGCCCCTCCCGTCCGTCGTGACCGGCCGTTCCTAGAGGAACGAGTTGATCTCGATCGTCTCGGTGCGGCCGGGGCCGACGCCGATCGCGGAGATCGGGGCGCCCGACATCTCCTCGAGGGCCTTGACGTACGCCTGGGCGTTCTTCGGGAGGTCCGCGAAGGTCTTGGCCTTGGTGATGTCCTCGGACCAGCCGGGGAGGTTCTCGTAGATCGGCTTCGCGTGGTGGAAGTCCGACTGCGAGTACGGGAGCTCCTCGACGCGCTTGCCGTCGATCTCGTACGCGACGCAGACCGGGATCTCTTCCCAGCCGGTCAGCACGTCCAGCTTGGTGAGGAAGAAGTCCGTCAGGCCGTTGACGCGGGTCGCGTAGCGGGCGATCGGGGCGTCGAACCAGCCGCAGCGACGGTCACGGCCGGTGGTCACGCCGCGCTCGCCGCCGATGCGGCGCAGGGCCTCGCCGTCCGCGTCGAACAGCTCGGTCGGGAACGGGCCGGAGCCGACACGGGTCGTGTAGGCCTTCAGGATGCCGATGACGCGGCTGATCTTCGTCGGGCCGACGCCCGCACCGGTGCAGGCGCCACCGGCGGTCGGGTTCGACGAGGTGACGAAGGGGTACGTGCCGTGGTCGACGTCGAGCAGCGTGCCCTGGCCGCCCTCGAAGAGCACGACCTTGTCCTCGTCGAGCGCGTTGTTGATGATCAGGGTGGTGTCGGCGACGTACGGCTTGATCTGCTCCGCGTACTGGAGCATCTCTTCGACGATCTGCGCCGGGTCGATCGCGCGGCGGTTGTACAGCTTCGCGAGGAGCTGGTTCTTGCCCTCCAGCGCCGCTTCGACCTTCTGGGTGAGGATCGACTCGTCGTAGAGGTCCTGGACGCGGATGCCGATGCGGTTGATCTTGTCCGCGTACGTCGGGCCGATGCCGCGGCCGGTCGTACCGATCTTGCGCTTGCCGAGGAAGCGCTCGCCGACCTTGTCGAGGGTGACGTTGTACGGCGTGATCAGGTGCGCGTTGCCGCTGAGCAGCAGCTTTGAGGTGTCGATGCCGCGCTCGTTCAGGCCGCGCAGCTCGGAGAGCAGGACGGCCGGGTCGACCACGACACCGTTGCCGATGACCGGGGTGCATCCGGGGGAGAGGATGCCGGAAGGGAGAAGGTGCAGTGCGTACTTCTGGTCGCCTACGACGACCGTGTGGCCGGCGTTGTTGCCGCCCTGGTAACGCACTACATAGTCAACGGATCCACCGAGCAGGTCGGTGGCCTTTCCCTTGCCCTCGTCACCCCACTGAGCTCCGAGCAGCACAAGAGCGGGCACAGGCGTACACCTCTTCCGGATGGGGCATGTCCAAGGTCAGGGGGCGTACGACGATGTACACCGCAGGCTGAGCCGTCGGACCGGTACCCCGGAATAGACGAAGGCCCTGGCGCAATAGCGCAAGGGCCTCTTGCACAAAGATGCTACCCGAGGAAGGACCGAGGTGTCGGCTCCAGAGCCCACCATGAGCCATGCGGGCGCGCCGGTAGGCGGCCTGCTCGTGCTCGTCGACCCGGTCGCCCGCCGTCTTGACGGCGAGTCCGTGCGAATCGCGAAAGATGTGTTGTCAGCGGGAGCGGCGGCGAAAATTTGCCTCCCGGACTCACAGGAGGAATTTGCGCGGGCCCTCGCCCGCCGGGGTCATCGGCAGCCGGTGATCGTGGGCGACGATCGCGCACTCGTACGGGCCGTCGGTCTGCTGCACCGTGAGCGGGCGCTGTCCGAGGGGGCCGTTTCGCTGATTCCGGTGGGGCCGGCGGGGTCACTCGTACTGGCGCTGCAGCTCGGCGTGCCGCTGTCGGCCGTGTCGGCCGCGCGGGCGGTCCTGGACGGCGCCGTCGGCATGCGGGACCTGCTGGTCGACGACAGCGACGGGGTGGTGCTGGGCGGGATCGGCATCCCTCCGCCGCCCGTGGGGGCCGGATCCGGGCCCCGGCCGGGGTCCCGGCCCGGGTTCAGGGGGGTGCCGCGGCCGGCCGGGCCGTCGGTGTGGAACGCGTACCGCTCCCTGGTCCGTACGTTCGGCCGTCCGCCCGCCGGGGCTCCTTCCGCCACCGGATCCGGTGGCGGCCACCGACTGCGGGTGGAGGCCGACGGGGTGGTGCTGGCGGACGTGGACGGGATGGTCGAGGACGTCGTCGTGTCGGCCCGGGAGGGCGACGGGCTGGCGGACGTGCTGGTCCGGATGGCGGGGGCGGTCGCGGCATCGGGCTCGGGCTCCGGGTCGGGATCGGGCTCCGGGGCAGGCTCCGGCTCAGGGTCGGGAGGGGCTTCCGGCTCGGGCTCCGGCTCCGGCCGGGTGGTGCGGGTGCGGGCGTCGGCCGTGACCGTGTCCGGGGAGGATTTCCGCTACCGGTCGGACGTGGGCATCACCGGCCCGGTCCGGCGCCGCACGTGGACCTTGCACCCGGGCGCCTGGGGGCTGACACTGCCGCTGCAACGCTGACGCCGACTCGGGGGAGGACCGGTGACGGGGATCGCGGACGTTCCGTGGTGGATCGGGGTGTTCCGGTGGGTGGCGCTCGCCGGGGCCGTCCCGTTCCTGCTGATCATGCAGGCGGGGATCGGCGAGTCCGACGACGAGTCCGTGGCCTTGCGGGTGGTCGGCGGAGCCGGCCCGGCCCCGGGATGGCTCATGCCGCTCGGCATCCTCGGCTTCATGGTGGCGGCCTGCGTCGCCCCTGTCCTCGGCATCTACCGGAACTTCGTATGGTGACCGGGGCCGGCGGGGATCCGGCCGCCTTGTCGGGGGAGCCGGTGCCCGTCCCCGTGTCCGTCCCCGTGCCCGTCCCCGTGTCCGCGTCCGCGCCGGGGCCGGGGACGGTTCTGGGGCCGCCCGGTGAGGCCGCCGTCCGGGACGCGCTCAGCGACTGGCGGCGGGACGCGGTGCTGATCGGCCTGCTGCCGGTGATGTGCTGGCCCGCGCTGATCGGGGCGCTGGTCACCCGCCCGGCGCTGTTGCAGGGCGTGCTCCTGGTGGTGCTGTGCCTGCCCGTGCTCGTCGCGCTCCGGGAGCTGTACGTGGTCCGGCGCGTGCGGGGCCTCCTGCGGGACCCGGAGCTGCGCTGGACCCCGTACGACGTCGAGGTGGTGCGCGGGCGCGGGCTGCCTCCGCTGCTCGCCCTGGGCGGGGCCGGCGCGGGAGAGGTGTTGACCCTGGGGCCACTGGGGCTGCGGGTGCTGGCGCCCAAGGCGTGGCACCGCTGCGACCCGGCCCTCCCGCACCCGCCCGCGGAGCCGGACGCTTCCGGCCCGCCGGGGGAGCGGTTCGTGTGGCTGGCCGGGGACCCGGGGCCGGGGGCCGTGGTGTGGGCGCCGTGCGCCCGGGAGCTGGGCCGGGCGCGCAGGCCGTGGCGGCGGGGTGGGCTCGGGCGGAGGCGGCCGGTCGTGGCCCCGGCTGCGGCTACGGCTGCGGCTGCGGCTACGGATGTGGATGCGGCTATGGCAGGTTCAGGGTGGCGCGGTGGGTGCGCCAGCGGTCCATCAGGTTCAGGAGTTCCGTCTGCATGAACTCGAAGAACGCCGCCGTCTCGGCGATCCGGGCGCCCGCGGGGGAGTCGGTGCCGAGGCTGGCCGCGCCGTCGCGGAGGGTCTTTTCCCAGAGGGTCAGGATCTGGTCGCGGCGGGTGAAGGTCTCGTACCAGAGCTCGTTGTGCAGCACGTACCGATCGCGCCGCGAACCCGGCTCGCGCTCCCGGCTGACCATGTTGACCTGGGACAGGTAGGAGACGGCTCCCGATACCGCGGCGGGGCTGATCCGAAGGGCCTCGCCCAGTTCCGCCGAGGTCATCGCGCCGCCGTCGCTCGCGAGCAGCCGAGCGAAGACGCGCGCCGCCATCCGCTGCATCCCCGCCTCGGTCAGCTGCGCGGCGAACCGCTCGACGAAGCGTGAGACCGCCTCCTCGTCTCGGGGGCCTCGCCGTTCCCGGGGTTCCGCCTCGTTCATCACGTCGTCGTTCACGTCTTCCGCCACCCTCCCGACTTTACGTGATTCCCTACCTTCACAAAATTGTGAAAGAAGCGTACGTTCGAAAGCATGACGAAGGCAATCAACGCCGCCGGACTCCACAAGGCGTTCGGTCGCACCCACGCACTGGACGGCCTCGACCTCGCGGTCGCCACCGGAGAGGTGCACGGATTCCTCGGCCCCAACGGCGCCGGCAAATCCACCACGATCCGGGTCCTGCTCGGTCTGCTGCGCGCCGACTCCGGCGTCGTCGAACTGCTCGGCGGCGATCCGTGGGCCGATGCCGTCGAGCTGCACCGCCGCATCGCCTACGTGCCCGGCGACGTCACCCTCTGGCGCAACCTCTCGGGCGGCGAGGTCATCGACCTCTACGGGCGCCTGCGCGGCGGCCGCGGCGGCCGCGGCGGCCGCGCAGGCGGAGGCGGCCTCGACCCGGCGCGCCGTGCCGAGCTGATCGAGCGGTTCGAACTCGACCCGACCAAGAAGGGGCGCACGTACTCGAAGGGCAACCGGCAGAAGGTCGCCCTCGTCGCCGCCTTCGCCGCCGACGTGGAGCTGCTCATCCTCGACGAGCCCACCTCCGGCCTCGACCCGCTGATGGAGGAGGTCTTCCGGAGCTGTGTCTCCGAGGCCCGGGCCGCCGGCCGCACCATCCTGCTCAGCTCGCACGTCCTCAGTGAGGTCGAGACCCTCTGTGACCGGGTCAGCATCATCCGCAAGGGGCGAACGGTCGAGACCGGCAGCCTCGCCGAACTGCGCCACCTGACCCGTACGTCGATCAGCGCCGAGCTCGCCGCACCACCCAACGGGCTCGCGCACCTGCCGGGCGTCCACGACGTGCAGGTGCAGGGGCAGAAGATCCGGCTCCAGGCCGACACGGACAAGCTGGACGCCGTACTGCGGTCCCTGGCCGCCTCGGGGGTGCGGTCCCTGACGGCGACCCCGCCGACCCTCGAAGAGCTCTTCCTGCGGCACTACGCCCGGGCCGAGGAGACGGAGGCGCTGCGATGAAGCACCGTCAACTGGCAGGGACCGGAGCCCTGCTGCGCCTCGCCCTGCGCCGCGACCGCGTCATGATGCCGGTCTGGATCCTGGCCGTGGCCGGCCTGGTGCTCAGCCTGCCCGCCTCCCTCGAGTCGGTGTACGGGACGCCGGCCGAACGGGCCCGCCTGCTCTCCACCATGAGCGCGAACGGCTCGCTCCGCGCCCTCTACGGCCCTGCCTTCGGTGATTCGATCGGCGCGCTGACCGCCTGGCGGGGCGGGGTCTTCGCCGGGCTGCTCGCCGGGGTCATGAGCCTGATCATCGTGGTCCGGCACACCCGCGAGGAAGAGGAGACGGGCCGTCAGGAGCTGTTGTCGGCGGCGATGGTGGGGCGCCGGGCCCCGCTGACGGCGGCCCTGCTGGCGGCCCTGGCCGCCAATGCCCTGGTCGCCCTCCTCGTCACGGCCGGCCTCGCCGGGCGGGGTGCGGGCGGAGCGCTCGCCCTCGGGCTCGGGATCGGCGCCACCGGGATGCTGTTCGCGTCGGCGGCCGCCGTCACGGCGCAGCTCACCGAGAGCGCACGGCTCGCCAAGGGGCTCGCCGGGGCGTTGCTCGGCGCGGCCTTCGTCCTGCGCGCCGCGGGCGACGCGGGCTCCGCGGACGGTTCGTCGGCGCTGACCTGGATCTCACCGCTGGGCTGGCTGGAGCACGTACGGGCCTTCGCGGCCGAACGCTGGTGGGTGCTCGCCCTGTTCGCGGCGGCCTTCGCCGTCCAGACGGCCGCGGCCTACCTGCTCGCCGGCCGTCGCGACCTCGGCATGAGCTTCCTGGCGGTCCGCCCGGGCCCGGCCGAGGGCCGGCTCGGCAGTGCCGGGGCGCTGGCGTGGCGGCTGCAGCGGGGTGGACTGCTCGGCTGGAGCCTCGGATTCCTGGTGGCCGGCGTGGTGTTCGGAGGAATGGCGGACGGGGCCACCGAGCTGGTCGGTGACAACGCCAAGACCCGGGAGATCATCGAGCGGATGGGCGGCGCGGGCGGAGGGGCGGGCCTCACCGACGCCTTCCTGGCGACGATGGCCGGGATGCTCGGGCTGGTGGCTTCCCTCTTCATCGTGTCGGCGGTACTGCGCCTGGGGGCCGAGGAGTCGGGGCAGCGTGCGGAGCCCGTACTGGCGCATGCCGTCGGTCGCCTGCGCTGGGCCTTCGGTCATCTGGCCGTCGCCTTCGGCGGCTCGGCGCTGATCCTGCTGCTGGGCGGGCTCGGCCTGGGCCTCGGCCATGGCGCGGGTCTCGCGCAGACCGTCGGGGGCTGCCTCGCGCAACTCCCCGCGGTGTGGGTGATCGGGGCCGTCGCGGCCCTCCTGTACGGCGCGGTCCCCGGCTACGCGTCGGCCGGCTGGGCGGTGGCCGGGGCTGCCCTGGCCCTCGGCTGGATCGGCCCCGCGCTGAACCTCCCCGGGGCGGTCCTCGACCTGTCCCCCTTCGCCCACCTGCCCCGGATCCCTGGCTCCGAGGCCCTGACCTGGGCTCCTCTGCTGACGCTGACGGCGTTGGCGGCGACTCTCCTGGCGGCTGCACTGACCACCCTGCGCCGCCGGGACCTGGCGGCCTGAGCCCCGATATTCCTTGATCCACGTCACTCCGAAAAGTTGTCCACAGCTGTGGACAACTTTTCGGAGTGACCTAAGCGGGGGTCACCAGCCGGGTCTCGTACGCGAACACCGCCGCCTGTGTGCGGTCCCGCAATCCCAGCTTGACCAGGATCCGGCTCACATGCGTCTTGATGGTGGACTCGGCGATGATCAGCCGATCCGCTATCTCCGCATTGGACAACCCCTGTGCGATCAGCACCAGCACCTCGGTCTCCCGCTCCGTCAGCTCCGTCACCGCCGCCGAGCCCACCTGCGACCGGGTCTCCGACAACTTCGAGAACTCCGTGATCAGCCGCTTGGTCACGGAGGGCGCCAACAGCGCCTCCCCGGCGGCCACCACCCGCACCCCATCGGCCAGTTGGCGGGCCGAGGCGTCCTTGAGGAGGAACCCGGACGCGCCCGCCCGTAGCGCCTGGTACACGTACTCGTCGAGGTCGAAGGTCGTCAGGACCAGCACCTTCGCGTCCGTGTCGGCGGCCACGATCTCCCGTGTCGCCTCCAGGCCGTTCATCTCCGGCATCCGGATGTCCATCAGCACCACATCCGGCTTCAGCGCCGCCACCTGGGCGATGGCCTCCCGCCCGTTCACCGCCTCCCCGGCCACTTCGATGCCGTCCATCGCGTTCAGCAGGACGGAGAAGCCCTCACGGACCATCATCTGGTCGTCGACGATGAGCACTCTGATCGTCATGCCGGATCCTTCGCCAGATCCGGACGGCTGCCGGCCACGGGTATGAACACCGCCACCTCGAACCCCCCGGAGGCCAGCTCCCCGGCGGTCATCTCCCCTTCCAGCATGGCCACCCGCTCGCGCATCCCGGTCACCCCCTGCCCCGCCCCCGGAGAGGGCCGCACATCCCCGGTGCCGGCCTCGTTGACGATGCGCAGTCCCAGCCCGCCCAGCACGTACGAGACCTCGACCGCGGCGCCGGCGCCCGGCGCGTGCCGCAGGGTGTTGCTCAGGGCCTCCTGGATGATCCGGTAGGCCGACAGCTCCACGCCCGGCGGCAGTTCGCGGACCGCGCCCGTCACGGTCTTGTCCACGCTCAGTCCGGCCTCCCGCACATTGGCCAACAGGCCGTCCAGCGAGGCCAGCGTCGGCTGCGGGGCGTCCGGCGCCTCGTAGTCCGCGGAGCGGACGACACCCAGCACCCGGCGCAGCTCGGTCAGGGCCGCCACCGCGTTCTCCCGGATGGTGACGAACGCGGCCTCCAGCTCCGGCGGCGGGTTCTTCACCCGGTAGGGCGCGGCCTCCGCCTGGATGGCCACCACCGACATGTGGTGGGCGACCACGTCGTGGAGCTCCCGCGCGATCGTGGTCCGCTCCTCCAGCAGGGTGCGCCGGTCCCGCTCGACGGCGGTGACCTCCTGTTGCGCGGTGACCTGCTGCTCCGCCTGCTTGCGGATGTTGCGGATGCTCACCGCCAGCAGGGCGATCGCCGAGGCGAAGGCCATCGGGCCGACGTTGATGGATTGGCCGCGGCCGAGCACGATGGACGTCCCGATGCCGATCGCCAGCGTGATCACCCACATCCAGCCGGCCGTCCGCGGACTGGTCCGCATCGCCACCAGGGTCACCGTCGCGAGGTACGAGAAGAAGGTGGCGGGGATCCAGGGCCAGTTGGGATCGGAGCCGCTGACGACCGAGAACACCATGGTGACCGCCACGGCGACCCAGAACGCCCCCAGCGGCCGCACCAGGGTCATGACGATCGGGGTGGCCGCGAGCAGCCCCATCACCAGGGAAGCGGCCTGGGGCAGGCCGGTGGTGATCGAGGTGAAGACCACCACGAAGAACGCCACCACGCAGACGGCCGCGTGCGGCAGGTGGGCGGCCTCGAGCCGTATCCGCTTCGGGAGCCGCCGGGTCAGCGGCCCGTCCGTGCGCATCGGGGGCAGGGGACGGTAGGCGAAGGCGTCGATGATCAGAGCCTGGCGCAGGCTCTGGATGAAGCCCGAAGCCAGCCGGATCTCTGGGGTCCGGGGGGTCGCCCCGTGGGTCGTCTCGGTCATGTTCCCCACGGTAGGCGGGCCCCGGCCTGGTCCGCGTCGCCGCTGAAGGGGATTTCCAGGGGTCCCTCTCAAGTACTACCGGGGCTGTTTCAGTAGCCCGTCGGACGGATCAGGCCCGTCTCGTACGCGAACACCGCGGCCTGGGTGCGGTCCCGCAGACCCAGCTTCACCAGGATCCTGCCCACGTGCGTTTTGACCGTCTGCTCGGCGAGGATCAGGTGCTCGGCGATCTCCGCGTTCGACATGCCCTGGGCGACCAGCGACAGGACCTCCGTCTCCCGCCCCGTCAGCTCGTCGATCCGCGCCTTCGACGGCGCCCTGGGAGCCCCCAGCCGGGAGAACTCGGTGATCAGCCGCTTCGTGATGTTCGGAGCGAGGAGCGCTTCGCCGGCCGCGATCACACGGACAGCCTCCGCCAGCTGATCGGCGGAGGCGTCCTTGAGGAGGAAGCCCGAGGCGCCGGCGCGCAGCGCCTCGTACACGTACTCGTCGAGGTCGAAGGTGGTCAGCACCAGCACCTTCACCGCGGAGCCCGGGACACCGGTGATGAGGGAGGTGGCCTCGATGCCGCCCATCCCGGGCATCCGGATGTCCATCAGCACCACGTCCGGCGCCAGTTCGGCGACCTTGGCCACGGCCTCGGCGCCGTCGACGGCCTGCCCGACGACCTCGATGTCGGGCTGGGCGTCGAGGAGCACGGTGAAGCCCTGGCGGACCATCATCTGGTCGTCGGCGATCATCACCTTGATCGGGGCAGCAGTCATGAGTCCTTCCTTTTCGTCTCAGGTCCGGCGGAGGCCACGCCGCTCGGGGACACGGGATCCATCGGGAGCACGGCGCTCACCTCGTACCCCCCGTCGGGGCGGGGGCCGGCGGCCAGCTCGCCCCCCAGCATGCCCGCTCGCTCCCGCATCCCCAGCAGTCCGTGCCCCGCTCCCATGGTCGGCGGGGCCGGCCGGGTGGGCGCCGTGTTGGCGACGCACAGGTGCACATCACGGGGCCCGTAGGCGATTCCCACCTCCACGCGGGAGCCGGGCGCGTGCCGCAGGCAGTTGCTCAGCGCTTCCTGCACGATCCGGTACGCCGTGAGCTCCACCCCCGGGGACAGCGGCCGTCGGATGCCCGCGATCTCGGTGGTGACCTCCAGCCCGGCCGCCCGCACGTTGTCCACGAGGCCGCCCAACTCGGCCAGGGTGGGCTGCGGATGGTGCAGCTCTGCGTCCTCGTCCGGGTGCTCGGAACGCAGCACCCCCAGGACGCGGCGCAGCTCCGTCAGGGCCTCCACGGCATTCGCGCGGATCCCGGCCAGGTTCTCCTTGAGCTCCTCCGACGGGTTCTCCACGAGATAAGGGGCCACCTGCGCCTGGATGGAGATCACCGACATGTGGTGCGCGACGACGTCGTGCAGTTCGCGGGCGATCCGGCTGCGCTCCTCCAGCAGGGTGCGCCGGGCGCGCTCCTCCTCGGTGAGGGTCTCCTGCTCGACGAGCTGGGTCCGGGCCAGCCGGGTCGCGCGCAGGGCGTAGCCGAGGAGGCCGGTGAAGGCGAACAGGAGGATGGCCCCGGGGGTGCCGGTACCGCTGTGTTCGGGCCTGAACAGTCCCTCCGCCAGCCCGGTGCACGCGACGCCGACGGTGACCGCCCCGACGGTCACCCGGGGCGGCACCCGCAGGGCCACCAGCAGCAGCACCGGGGCGAAGGCGAATATCCCGGCGGGCAGCCACGGCCAGCTCTGGCCCTGCCCGACGTGGTCGTGGATCTGCCAGGCGAGCAGTCCCGCGGCGGTCAGGCCGAGCCAGTACCCGGCCATCGGCCACCGCATCGCGATCACGATGGACCCGCCGACCAGGGTCGCCAGCAACGGCCGGACGGAACCGTGAACCTCGTAGTGGTTGCTGAGCTGCTCCGTGGTGACGGCGAAGAAGGCCACGGCCAGATAGAGGACCACCACGTGCGGGAGCCAGGCCAGCCAGCGCGGCTTGGACATCCTCGGGAGGGGATCGGTCTTCAGGTCCAGGAGCCCCAGGGCCACGCTCCGCAGCACGGCCGAAGCCCTGCCGGGAGTACCTCCCGGTTGCCCGCCGGCCGCGATCGCAGCCACGGCCGGGTGCTGTGCCGGCGCGGGGACCGGGGCCGGACTCGGGGGCTCGCTCTGCTCGTTCACGTCGTCCAGCCTAGGCACGGAGGGTCTCCTTGGAGCGGGCCGCCGGGCCGGTGACTGCGCTCTCGCCGACCGGAGTTGGGGCAGGGCGGGCACCAAGCGAGGAGTTCCCCCGGGTCGGGGCGGACGAGGCGACGATCAGCGAGGGGGTGGTCGGCGTCACGGAGGATCCGCGCCGGGGGCGGCCGCCGGCCTGCTCGTAGGTGTGGAAGGCGGCCCAGCAGACCGCCAGCGCGGCCGCGAACACGGGCAGCCAGAGCAGTCGCACGGCTATCCACTCCGCGGAGGCCGGCACGGTGTGCAGGCCGGGCAGATCGGTGGAGACCAGCAGTCCCACAGCGGTGACGGCCATCATCGCGGTCTGGTGCCACAGGAAGATCGTCATGGCGGACAGATTCACCAGCGCCACCTTCGCCCAGGCCCGCGGCCGGCTCATCATCCGGGCCAGCGGCTCCCGCAGCAGCAGTGCCAGCCCGCACTGGGCCAGGCCGAACGCGACGGCGGCCAGCGTCGGCGGGTTCAGATTCGAGATCGCGGCTCCGGGGACGCCGACCATGGAAGCGGGGTACCCGCCCCAGAGGATCAGTGCAGCCGTGGCGGCGATCCCGCCGCCCAGCAACAGGGCGGCCGGGGTGCGCCGGGTGAAGGCGCCCCGGGACCAGGCGGCGCCCAGGGTGTAGGGCACCAGCCAGCCGGCGGCCACATTGACCCAGCCGATCCATCCGGGCCCGCCGAACCCGAAGCGCCAGACATCGACCGAAGCCACCACCGCCAGTGGCCACAACGGGCTCAGCCGGGCGACGAGCGGGGTTGCGGCAGTGAGCGCGGCGAACACGAGGAGGAACCACAGGGGGGAGAGGACGAGCTTGAGCAGGGTCCGGACCGTGTCCGTCCCGACACCACCGAGCAGCATGGCGCCGGACGCCACGCTCCAGAGGACCAGGACGGCGGCGACCGGCCGGAACAGCCTGCCGAGCCGCTGCCCGACCCACCGCCCGTACGGGACTCCGCGGCCGCGCGCCGACTCGTACCCCTGGGCGGCGACGTGTCCGCCGACCAGGAAGAAGACGGCCAGGGTCTGGAACACCCAGGAGACCGGGGCCAGTCCGCTCATGTGGGCCAGCGGACTGGTGGTGCTGAGGCCGCCGTCGGCACTGGTGAGCGCGGTGACCAGCCAATGGCCCAACACCACGCCGAGGATGGCGAAGGCACGGAGCGCGTCCACGGCCCGGTCCCGGTGGGCGGGGGTTGCGGCGTCGATGCGGTCCGCGAGAACGGACCAGCGGGCAAGCGGTTCACGCACGCGCATGGGAGACCTCCGTGACAGCGAGGGTGGACGGGGCGAGGAGTGCGGTGAGGCCGGTCGAGCCGGAGGCGGCAGCGGCTGCGGCGGAGGCGGGAGCGGGGCCCGAGCCGGTCCGCGCCGCCGGGGAGGCGCCGAGCACGATCCCGGCCAGGCTGTTCAGGGACTCGGTGCCCGGCTTGAGGTAGTCGCTGTGGCCGCCGGAGCCGGCCGCGAAGGGCAGGGCTCCGAACGCGGGGTCCACGGGATCGGTGCCGAACCCGATCCCGCCGACACGGACGTGCGGGACGCTGGAGATCCAGTCGGCGCCGCCCCGGCCGGCCCAGACCCGGGCCCGGGTCGGCAGGTGCGCGGCGGAGTCGGCCCCCGTGCCCGGACTGCCGAACAGTGCCATGTCGGTGACCTCGGAGCCGGTCCCGGTGCGGGCGCAGACGACGGACCCGTAGGAGTGGCAGAGCAGCGAGAGGCGGGCCTGCGGGGCGGCCAGCCGGGCCAGCCGGGGCAGGAAGGAGCCCAGTTCGGCGGCGGCCTCGTCGGCGCGACCCGTGGTCAGGACGGCCGGGCTGACCGTGCCGGGGGTGTCGTACCCGAGCCAGGCGACCACGGCGGAGCGGGGGTGTTCGGCCCGCAGACGCTGCGCGAGGGCGACGGCTCCGGCGCGGAACCTCTGGTAGGTGTCCAGCGTCGTGTCCGACCCGGGGACCAGGACCGCGACCCGGTCGGCGCTTTCCAGATCGCCGAACACCTCTATCGCCCGGCCCTTGCCGCGCCCGTCGAAGACGAGGAACCGGGCACCGCCGCCCGCCTCCATCGCCCGGAGCTTCGCCGCGCGGCCGGTGCGGCCGGCGTTCTCGGCCGTACGGGCCGCCTCGGAGAGGTTGGCGAGGTTGGCGGCGAACCGGTCGGGAAGGGCGGCGCTCTCGCCGAGGACGGCCGGAGCCGGCGCGGGGACGTTCGGGGAAGCGGCGGCGGAAACGGGCAACACCACGGCAGCGGCGACGATCCCGGCCAGCAGCGTGCGGCGCAGACGACCGCTGCGGCGGCCGTCGGGACGTGCGGTGGGTCGGCGGGTCATGGGTCCGTTCCTTCGTTCGTGCCAGAGGGGCGATGCTGCGTTGTTCTCTGGTCACGAAGTTAGGAATCGGGAGCCCTCGTCGGCGTCCCACTGGAGAGCCCACTTCCCAAGTAGCTCTCAGGTATGACAGGGGCTACTCAGGGGTCAGTCCGGGCGAGTTGACCCCTGCCGGACCCGCTCAGTCGGCCGCCAGCGATTCGGCGAACGTCTCCGCGAGCGGTTCGACGAAACCGGCGCGCCAGCGCGGTGCCGGGTCCTGGCCCGGGCTGGTCCAGTACTCCCGCGCCCCGGCGATCTGCCCGTCCCGTACGGTCCACAGGGAGACGGCGCGGTAGACGACGTGGTCCTGGGGTATCTCCACCTCGGTCACGACGAGATCGCCGTCCGCGAGGATCCGGAGCACCTCGACGGATCTCTCGTCCGCGTAGTCGTCATCGCTGATGACGGCGATGAAGTTGGCGCGACCGACGATGCGTTCGCTGCTCACGGGCCACTCGATCACCGCATCCTCGGCGATCAGCAGGGCCACTCCGTCCCAGTCGCGTGCCTCGATCCGCTCCCACAGTCGTGCCACTACCCTCAACGGCTCCATGTGCCGCAGTGTGCGGGGTACCGGTGGTGGCAACAAGCTTTGCTTGCAGGCTTATTGACTTCGAAATAATCAGCGACGGCGGTACGTGAGCGGAGCTGCGGTGCTGCCGTCGAGCTCCCGCACCAGGGTCCCGTTGGCGAGCAGCCGCAGCGTGCTCCGGCCGCCCGGCGAACACGAGGGCGGCGTACCGGAGATCACCGTGGAGGGGTCGAGCCCGACGCTGTCGGCGGTGGCGGAGCGCAGCGGCGCGGTCCAGGCGCAGCTGAGTCCGGGGGCCTGGAGGGTCAGGGACATGACGTTGGCGCCGCTCGTGCCGGGGGTGAGGGTGAGCTTCCAGCTCTGCCCGCCGTAGACGGTGCGCCAGGTGCCGGCGTAGGCCTCGGGAAGCGTGGCCGGAGGGGCGGAAGGGGAGGGAGTGGCGACGGCGCCGGACGCGGTCGCGTCCCCGGTGGTCCGCGCGCCGGAGGAGGAGCCGGACGGGGACGATCCGGACGGCGAGGCGCCGGAGCCGGCGCGGGGCGCACCGTCGCCGGATCCGCTCATGACGGTGTACACCGTGCCTCCCGCCGCCACGGCGACGACCGCGGCGACGGCGACGAGCAGGGCCGTGGAGACGGACCGGGAGCGGGCGCCGCGCCGGGAGTCGGACCCGGACCCGGAGTCGGCGTCCGCCCCGGCGTCCGCCCCGGGCACGGGGGTCAGCGTGGGCGCAGGCGCAGGCGCAGGCGCAGGCGCAGGCGCAGGAGCGGGCGGGCTCGCGACCGACTGCCCCGCGGTGCGCTGGGCGGGCACGGTCACGGGCTCGGGCCGGTCCGGGCCCGCGTCCACGCGGTCCAGCAGGGCTATGGCGTGCTGCCCGAGCCGCGCGACGAGGGGCGCGGGCAGCCAGGGCTCCGGGGTGCCCTCCCGGTCCGCGGCGAGCCGTTCGAGCAGCTCGGCGGGGGTGGGCCGGGCGGCCGGGTCCTTGTGCAGGCAATCGCGTACTACGTCACGCAGTTCGGCCGGTACGCCCGCCAGGTCGGGTTCCGCTTCGGTCACGCGCATCAGGAGTGCGGCGATGCCTCCGGGCTGGTCCGGGTCCCCGAAGGGCAGCAGGCCGGTGGCGGCGTAGGCGAGTACCGCGCCGAGGCCGAACACGTCGCAGGCCGCGGTCACGGGCGTGCCGTTGATCTGCTCGGGGGCGAGGAAGCCGGGGGAGCCGAGGAGTTCGCCGGTCTGCGTGAGGGCGGGGTCGGCGGTGGCGCCCAGGGCCCGGGCGATGCCGAAGTCGATGACGCGGGGGCCGTCGGCGGTGAGCAGGATGTTGCCGGGCTTCAGGTCCCGGTGGACGAGGCCGGCGCGGTGGATGTCCTGGAGGGCGCACGAGAGCCCCTCGCCCAGGATCCGTACGGAGGCGGCCGGCAGCGGGCCGAAGTCGCGGCCGACGGCTTGGCGCAGGCTCGGCCCGGCGATGTAGGCGGTGGCCAGCCAGGGGATCTCCGCGTCGGGGTCGGCGTCGAGGACGGCGACGGTCCAGTCCCCGCCGACGAGGCGGGCGGCGTCGGCCTCGCGGCGGAAGCGGGTGCGGAAGTCGGGGTGGGCGGCCAGGTGGGGGTGGATCAGCTTCACGGCGGCGGTGCGGGTGCCCGTACGGGTCCGCGTGCCGGTGGGGGCTCCGGTTCCGCTTCCGTTTCCGGTGCCCGTGGCATTGCCCGTGCCGGGGTCGTGGTCCTCGGCGCGGCCGAGATAGACCTGACCCATGCCGCCGGTTCCGAGGCGGGCGAGCAGGCGGTACGGGCCGATGTGCTCTGCATCGCGCGGGTGCAGTTGTTCCATGACAGGTGGCCCTCCCCCTGGGACTCGCCGGAGCCCGACAATAGTGCGGCCGGGCGCGCTGCGGGTTGCGGGGGTGGGGTTGCCGCAGATAGGCCGCAGGGTCGGGGCTGCCCGTGGCCGGGGCACACCCGATGCGGAGACTCCACCAGGCTTACGGGCGGGGCGTGTTGGCATGCTGGACCGACGCGGGACCGCTCCGCGGGACAACGGCCGGGGCGGTGGGACGATCCAGGGAGCAGCCAGTGCAGTTGCGCAACGTCGAGATCGTGGACGTCGACGCCTACGTCAGGATGCGGTGCGATCCCGTCATGATGGCCGACCTCGGCGGACCTCTGCCACGCGAAGGCATGGAGGGCAAGGTCCGGCGAGACGTCCAGAAGGCGGTCGCGGATCTCGACTGGATCAAGATGATCATCCCTGATCCGGCCACGCCCGAAGTGGTGGCGGGAACGGTGACCCTGTGGTCCCACGACACCGAGGACGGGCCCATGTCGGAGATCGGCTGGATGGTCCTGCCCGAACACCAGGGGCGCGGACTGGCCAAACGGGCCGTCCGCACCCTGCTCGACCAGGCGCGGGACGAGGACCGTTGGGGACTCGTGCACGCATTTCCCGCAACGGGCAACGGCGCTTCGAACGGCATCTGCCGCTCTCTCGGCTTCCGCTTCATCGCCCGACGCGATGTCACGTTCGCGGACCGGGTCCTGTCGGCCAACCGCTGGGTCATCGACCCTCGCGCCACCCCGCCCGGACTGCTCCCGGCGGACAGGCCCTAGGCCGGGGCGTCGGGTGGGGCCGGGAGGGTGTCCAGGGCGGCCGACAGGCGTTCCAGGACGCGGACCGTTTCGGCGAAGCCGTCCTCGCCGAGGGCCTCCTCGAGCCGGGTGGCCAGGGCCGCGTGGCCCGGGCCGATCCTGGCGACGGCGGCGCGGCCCGCCTCCGTGGGGCGCAGCAGCTTCGCCCGGCGGTGGGCCGGGTTCGGGACGTACTCGGCGAGGCCCTTGGCGGCCAGCAGATCGGCGATGCGCTGCACGCTCTGACGGGTGATGCCCATGGCCCGGGCGATGCCGGCGACGGGCAGCGGCTCGCGGAGCACGGCCCCGATCACCTGCCACCAGGCTGCGGTCAGCCCCGCCGGGCGGGCCAGCTCCTCCGATACGGAGAGGAACTGGCCGTTGAGCCGGAACACCCCGAGGGCCGTGCGGCTCAGGAGGTCCTGCCGGGTGCGGAGGGAGTCCTCCCGCGGACCCCTGCCGCGCGAGGGCGCGGGGGGTGCAGCGGGCGCGGGAGGCGCAGCGGCCGCGCCTCCGGACGGAGGCGGGTCCGTCGGGGAGGGCTGCGCGGTGGGCCGCGGCGGGGGCTGGTTACGCATCGCTCGGTTCCCGCTCCTGCTCCGGCTCGGGCTGCGACGCCGCCATCAGGACCGGGTACGCGCTCTCGTCGGAGTCGTGGAACAGGCGGTACCAGGCGTCGAGCACGTGCGGCTCGTACACCCCGAGGCGGGCGAAGACCTCGCGCGCGAACGCCACCGGTTCCGTGGGGCCGGCCGTGATCAGGTCCCCGTCGGTGACCGCGTCGGCCTCGACGTAGCGCTCCGCGCCCGCGTAGCCCGGCTGGCCGCCGAGGTAGAAGGGGGCCGCGCTGGTGTGCGTACGTCCGTCCAGGACTCCGGCGCGGGCCAGGCCGGCCGTGGCTCCGCAGATCGCCGCGACCGGGACGCCGGCCGCGAGGAACTCCTCGGCCTTCGCCGCGAAGGGGGCCAGCTCGTCGCCCGCGTCCCACAGCCCGGCGCCGGTCAGGATGAGGAGTGCGGACTCTTCGGGGCGCAGGTCCGCCAGGGCCAGGTCGGGCTGGATGCGGAGGCCGCCCATCGTGGTGACGGGCCGTCCGGCGGCGACGCCGACCGTGCGGACCTCGTAGCCGTGCTGGGTCAGGTGCGCGGTGGTGTGGCCCGTCTCCCAGTCGGCGTAGGTGTCGTACACCGCCACGTGGACCGTGCGCACCGCGGCGCCCGCGGGCTGGGCCCCTGCCCCGGTCTGCGTCCCGGTCTGGGCCTGCATCTCCGCCTGCATCTCCGCCTGCATCTTCGTCTGGGTCTCGCTCATCGTGCTCGCCTCCAGTGTCGCCGTCACCGCTGCGTCCTATGACAGTATGCTGACATGACGACAGCATGCTGTCAATCATTCCCCAGACAGACTGCCGAGACCCGCCCCCCACCCGCATACAGACCGCCGATATCCCTCCCCACCTGCACACTTCTACGGTTGCGGCCATGACCCCTCACGTCACCTCGGGCGCCTCCGTCAAGGCCGCCGACCGCGCCCACGTCTTCCACTCCTGGTCCGCCCAGGCCCTGATCGACCCGCTCGCCGTGGCCAAAGCCGAGGGGTCGCACTTCTGGGACTACGACGGCAAGCGCTACCTCGACTTCGCCTCCCAGCTGGTCAACACCAACATCGGCCACCAGCACCCCAAGGTCGTCGCCGCCATCCAGGAGCAGGCGGCCAGGCTCTGCACCCTGGCCCCCGGTTTCGCCGTGGACGTCCGCTCCGAGGCCGCACGCCTCATCGCGCAGCGGACCCCCGGCGACCTCGACAAGATCTTCTTCACCAACGGCGGCGCCGAGGCCGTGGAGAACGCCGTCCGCATGGCCCGGCTCCACACCGGCCGGCAGAAGGTGATGTCCACCTACCGCTCGTACCACGGCGCCACCTCCGCCGCGATCAACCTGACCGGCGACCCGCGCCGCTGGCCCTCCGACGCGGCCGCCGCCGGCGTCGTGCACTTCTGGGGACCGTTCCTCTACCGCTCGCCCTTCCACGCGACCACCGAGGCCGAGGAGTGCGCGCGCGCCCTCACCCACCTCGCCGACACCATCGCCTTCGAGGGTCCGGCGACGATCGCCGCGATCATCCTGGAGTCGGTCCCCGGCACGGCCGGGATCATGACCCCGCCCCCCGGCTACCTGGCCGGCGTGCGTGAGCTCTGTGACCGCTACGGCATCGTCTTCATCCTGGACGAGGTCATGTCGGGCTTCGGCCGGACCGGCAAGTGGTTCGCCGCCGAGCACTTCGACGTCACCCCCGACCTGATCACCTTCGCCAAGGGCGTCAACAGCGGTTACGTCCCCCTGGGCGGCGTCGCGATCTCCGGCGCGATCGCCGAGACCTTCGCCACGCGCCCCTACCCGGGCGGGCTGACCTACTCCGGTCACCCCCTCGCCTGCGCCGCCGCCGTCGCGACGATGAACGCCATGGAGGAGGAGGGCATCGTCGAGCACTCCGCCCACCTCGGCGAGAACGTGATCGGCCCGGCCCTCGCCGAGCTCGCGGAGCGCCACCCCTCGGTCGGGGAGGTGCGCGGTCTGGGCACCTTCTGGGCCCTGGAACTCGTACGGGACAAGGAGACGCGCGAGCCGCTCGTTCCCTACAACGCGGCGGGCGCCGACAACGCGCCGATGGCCGAGTTCGCCGCGGCCTGCAAGGCGTCCGGGCTGTGGCCGTTCGTCAATATGAACCGCACCCACGTCGTCCCTCCGTGCAACATCACGGAAGCGGACGCGAAGGAGGGCCTGGCCCTGCTGGACGACGCGCTGACCGTCGCCGACCGGCACGTTTCGGCCTGACGGAGGCCTCGTCGACGCCTGACGGGGCTCGAGCGAGCCTGGCGGGCACCCCCGGGACCGAGGCAGGAGGGGAGTCCCGGACGGGCCGCGAACAGCCTCCGAACAGGCTCCGAGCAGCACGTACGACCCTGCGCGGGTGCCCCGAGCGGGCCCCGCGCAGGGGTAAATGATCAAGAAGGGAAGCGTGCCCCCGTCCGGATAACGGGCGCTAAATCCACATAGCGGCCACAAACCGATCGGTTTCAGCCGCACTGCCTGGCCTAAGGTGTCCGAAGCCCACAGATGGAGACGGACCCCTATGCCAGGCAGCGGCGCTGTCACCCGCAACACACTTCGCCAGCAGATCGCGGACGCGCTGCGTGACGAGGTGCTCGCGGGACGCCTGGCGGCCGGCAGCGAGTTCACCGTCAAACAGATCGCCGAGCAGTACGAAGTCTCCGCGACCCCCGTCCGCGAGGCCCTCGTCGATCTCTCCGCGCAGGGCCTGCTCGACTCGATCCAGCACCGCGGCTTCCGCGTCCGAGTCTTCTCCGTGGATGATTTCCGGGGCATGATCGAGGCTCGTACGTTGATCGTGGAAGGAATCTTCCGCAGGCTCGTGGAGCGCGGCACCGCCCCCGGCTCCGGGGAACGGCTGGTCTCGGTGCGCCGCCGGGCGGAAGAGGCGCGGCGGGCAGCGCTGAGCGGCTCGCTCGAAGTGCTGATCGGCTACGACCTGCGCTTCTGGAGGGAGCTGAGCGGGCTGGTCGGCAACATCTACATCTCCGAGTTCCTGCACCGGATCCGGGTGCAGTGCTGGGTGTTCTCCGTGCCCTACCTGAAGGCGGAGCCGGACCTGCGCGCCGACCTGTGGGCCGGCCACAACGAACTGATGGACGCGGTGACCCGCGCGGACGCCGAGGAGGTACGACGCCTCGTGCACGCGTACAACCAGCACGGCCTCGACTGGGCCGCGGGTCTGAAGGCGGCCGGCGCGTGAGCGGCGAGAGCGCCGTGGGCGCCGACCGGGAGAGCCGGGCCCATGCCGACGCCCATGCCGACGCCCAGGACGGTACGCGCTGGCTCGGCGCCGTCGGCCTGTCCGTCGTCATCCCCGCTCCCGTCCCGGAACACACCCTCACCGTCCTGCGCGAGCACCTCGACGCCCACTGCGGCACGGGCCCCGGCGCCTGGGAACTCATCCTGGTCACCGACGACGCGGCCGCCCCGGCGACGGCCGCCGCCGCGGAACCCCGGATCCGGCTGATCCGCCCCGACGACAGCGACAGCGACGTCGACAGCGACGACGGCGACGACAGCGCCGTCCGGGGACGCGGCAAGGGCGCAGCCCTCCGTGCCGGAGTGCTCGCCTCCGCGGGCGACCGGGTGCTGCTCACCGACGCCGCGCTCAGCGCCCCGCTCTACGAGCTGGCCCGCCTCGAAGAAGCCCTGGACCCGGGCACGCCGCAGGCGGACGACGCACCCCCCGCCGTGGTCCTCGGCCGTTCCCGGAACGGCCTGGTCCGCACTCTCGGCATCCCCGGCATACCGGGATTCCGCGCGGACACCTGCGCCTTCGCCCTCTTCGACGGCGACCGCGCCCGTGCCGCCTTCGGGGCCTCCACCCTCGACGGACCGGCCATCGACGCCGAGGTCCTGCGCTGGGTCCGCCGCCAGGGCTGGCACGTGGCGGAGGTCGAGCTCCCGGCACGCCGCGCCGACGCCCCGGCCCCGACAGAGGCCCAGACCCAGACCCCGACCCTGACCCCGCGCCCCGACCGCCGCCAGGCCCTCGCCGACCTGTTCCGCCTCAACGCCGGCGGCCTCGCCGTGGCCGGCGCCTTCCTCCTGCTCTCCCTCTACGTCTTCCAGGGCCTGTGGACGGACCTCGACGGCGCCTACCTCGCGGACGCGCTCCAGGACCAGAACCAGTGGGAGTGGTTCGTCGGCGTCACCACCGACAACATCACCCACCTCCGCAACCCGCTCTTCACCCTCTCCCAGGGCATGCCCGACGGCGTGAACCTGATGGCCAACGCCACGATGCTCGGCCTGAACGTCCCGCTGATCCCGGTCACGCTGCTGTTCGGCGAGACCGTCACCTTCGCGCTGGTCCTCACGCTCGGCATGGCCGCCAGCGCCTGGACCTGGTATTGGCTGATCCGCCGCCGGTTCGTGCGCAGCCGCTGGGCGGCCGCCGCGGGCGGGGCGCTCGCGGCCTTCGCGCCGCCGATGGTCTCGCACGCCAACGGCCATCCGAACTTCGTCGTCCTCTTCATGATCCCGCTGATCATCGACCGGGCCCTGCGCCTGTGCGAGGGCCACCGCGAAGGTCACAGCGTGACGCGTGACGGGGTACTGCTCGGGCTCTTCGCGACGTACCAGATCTTCATCGGCGAAGAGCCGCTGCTCATCGCCGCGCTCGGCATGCTGCTCTTCTGCCTGGCCTACCTCGTCGTCGACCGCCGCCGCGCCCTCGCGGCCGCGCGTCCGCTGGGATCCGGTCTGGTCGTCGCGCTCGCCGTGTGCCTGCCGCTGGTGGCCGTACCGCTGTACTGGCAGTTCTTCGGCCCGCAGAGCTACCACTCGGTCCTGCACGGGGACAACGCCGGGAACAGCCCGCGCGCCCTGATCGAGTACGCCTCCCGCTCCCTCTTCGGCGACCCCGAGACGGCCGGCAAGCTCTCCCTGAACACCACGGAGCAGAACGCCTTCTACGGCTGGCCCCTGCTCGCCTTCGGCGTCGCCGTGTGCGTGTGGCTGTGGCGGAGCAAGGCCGTACGGGCCCTCGCGCTCACCGGCTTCGCCGCGCTCCTGCTGTCCCTCGGGCCGTGGGTGCCCGTACCCCGCACGGAGATCGTGCTGCCGGGACCCTGGCGCCTGATGATCAAGCTGCCGCTCTTCGAGTCGGTGATCGAGGGACGCGTGGCGATGGTGTGCGCCCCCATCCTCGGCATCCTGCTGGCCCTCGCGCTCGACCGGATCCTCCGGCTGCGCACCCGCGAGCTGCGCACCCTGGGCCTGCTGGCGGCGGCGGCCGCGCTGATCCCGGTCCTGCCGCTGCCGCTGACCGTACGGGACCGCGCGCCGGTGCCCGCGTTCATCACCTCCGGGGACTGGAAGGGCTACGTCAAGGACGGGGAGGCACTCGTTCCGGTACCGCTGCCGGACCCGGGCCAGGCGGACGCGCTGCACTGGCAGGTGGAGGCGGACTTCGGCTTCCGGCTGGCCGGCGGCTACTTCAACGGCCCGTGGGGACCCGACCGGATCGGCATCTACGGGGCCACCCCGCGGCACCTCTCGAACCTCCTGCGCGACGTCCGCTACGGCGCGCAGCCGCCCGAGGTCACCGCCTCCTGGCGGCTCCAGGCCCGCCAGGACCTGGAGTACTGGAAGGCCGGCGCGGTCGTCCTGCCCTTCCAGGACCGGGACACCGAGCTGCGGGATCTGATCACCGGGCTGCTGGACCGGGAGCCGGAGCAGGTGCGCGACGTGTGGGTCTGGAGGGTGGGCCCGGGGGAGCCGTAGACGCGGATCCGGCGCGGATAGGGCTCGGATCGGGGACGGATCGAGCTCGGCTCGGGCTCGGATCCGGCGCCCTCGGCATCCCAAGGTTCTGCTCACCCCTTCGCTGAGCGTGTCCGGCGCACTACGCTGGCCCGATCGGCGACAACGACTGATCGGAGGCCGAGTGGCCTGTGACCTGTGGCTGGTCCCCCTTGTCGACGTGCTGTGCCACAGCCCCGACAACCCCTTCGCGGAAGAGATCGCCTCGTACGACAAGGCGCTGGGCGAGGCCGGACTGCCGTCCGTGCCGGTGTTCGCGTACATGCCGGGGCTTTCCGGAGACGTCGCCCCGGTGGCCGGTTTCGACTACGACGCCCTGCACTTCCTGCGGCGGGCGTACCTGCTCCAGATCTGCGGCCTGCCGGTGACCCCGGTGGACGAGCTGGGCGGGGACTACGAGCAACTGCTGGAGATGTTCGAGCCCACGGCGCAGCAGTCGCACCTGGTGTGGCACTACGACCACGCGGGGGCCTACGTCCCCGTGGACTTCGCGTACCCGCTGGCCAACGAGGAGCTGCTGGCCGGGGGCGGGCCGCTGGGGTCCGCGCAGGGCCTGCTGCGCGAGCTGTCGCTGGTGGCTCCCGCGATCGGGATAGATCCCCGGAACCCGCCGCTGGCCCCGGCGCCGCCGGGGCGGCCGACGTCGCTGGAGGAGCCGGCCGGGCCGATCCCGTACGACGACAGTCCCTTCGCGCGGGAGCGGCACGTGTGGCTGGGTCTGCACGCGGCGGCGACCCGGAGCCTCGGCCAGGGGTCGATGATCATCTTCAGCTGACGCGGTCCGTACGGGGCGGGGCATGTTCGGGCGGGTGCCCGGGGGGAGCGGGAAGCGGGCCGGCGGGACGTACGCGTCCGAGCGGGATCCGCCCGCGCCCAGGGACTGCATGACCAGCGGGGCGGGGCCGGAGCTGAACTCGACCATCCACTCCGCGGTCTCGGACCGCACGAGCTCGGTCACGTCCTCCGAGAAGCGGCGCAGCACGGTCAGACACCGCTCCGCGGCCTCGCTGGCGGTGCCCTCGGTCGGGCCCAGGATCTCGCGCACGTTCTCCGTGGCCCAGTCGAACTGCAGGGTCTGCAGTCGCCGCTGCACGGCCTGCGCCGTCGCCACGTCCCGCATCCAGCCCGAGGTCAGGCCGAAGAACCGGTCGCAGGCCAGGCAGGCCGCGCCCAGGAGCAGCGCGAGATAGCCGTACGAGGCCGCTCCGGGCACCGAGCCGGTCAGCTCCAGCAGCGGCATCGAGGCGCCCGTGACCGCGCCGACGGCGGCCCCGATCCGCAGGATCCGGGCCCCGCGGCGCTTCCACGCCCGGTCCGACAGGTACCACTCGGCGGTGCGCAGCGCGTCGGCCTCGACCCGTCGGTAGAGCTCGTCGAGCCGCTCCGCGGGCTCGCCCCAGTCCCCGAGAGGGAACGGCCGGCCGGTAAGGTCGCCGTCCTCAGCGGGATCCCGGGGTGGCCCCTCGGGCTGCATCTCCGGCTGACTCACCCGGGCACTCCCTCTGCCTGCGCTGAACGTGTGGTGGTGCGCGTGTGCGCAATGGTGCGCATGCTCTTCCTACCTTCGAATGAGACGCGATGGGCAACGATTCCCGGGATTTCCGCCCGCAAGGGGGGCGTCATCAGGTACGCGCACGCCCCGTCTCTCACTCGAAAGAGTTGGTCCTCACGGCGTAGGGCGCAGCGCCCGGGGAGCACGTAGGCTCGGATTGACCAAGCCGCCGGCGCTTGGCCCGACGCTACGGAGTGAGTGACCTGTGATTCCCGGTGGTGGTCAGCCCAACATGCAGCAGCTGCTCCAGCAGGCCCAGAAGATGCAGCAGGACCTTGCCGTGGCGCAGGAGGAGCTGGCGCAGGCCGAGGTCGAGGGTCAGGCCGGCGGCGGCCTGGTGAAGGCGACCGTCACCGGTTCCGGTGAACTGCGTGCACTGGTGATCGACCCGAAGGCCGTGGACCCCGAGGACACCGAGACGCTCGCGGACCTGGTGGTCGCGGCGGTCCAGGCGGCCAACGAGAATGCGCAGGCGCTCCAGCAGCAGAAGCTGGGCCCGCTGGCGCAGGGGCTGGGCGGCGGCAGCGGCATCCCCGGCCTTCCGTTCTAGTCCCTTCCCGAGCCTCCCCGGCTCGGTAGCCCTCCCGTACCGAAAGAAGGCAGTCCGTTGTACGAAGGCGTGGTCCAGGACCTGATCGACGAACTGGGCAGGCTGCCCGGCGTCGGGCCCAAGAGCGCGCAGCGGATCGCCTTCCACATCCTGCAGGCCGAGCCCACCGACGTCCGCCGCCTCGCGCACGCGCTGCTCGAGGTCAAGGACAAGGTCCGGTTCTGTGCGGTGTGCGGGAACGTGGCGCAGGAGGAGCGGTGCAACATCTGCCGCGATCCGCGCCGCGATCTGACGGTCATCTGCGTGGTCGAGGAGTCGAAGGACGTCGTCGCGATCGAGCGGACGCGTGAGTTCCGGGGTCGGTACCACGTCCTCGGCGGCGCGATCAGCCCGATCGAGGGCGTCGGCCCGGACGATCTGCGCATCCGGGAGCTGCTGGCGCGGCTCGCGGACGGCTCGGTCACCGAGCTGATCATCGCGACCGACCCGAATCTGGAGGGCGAGGCGACCGCCACCTACCTCGCCCGCATGATGAAGCCCATGGGCCTGAAGGTCACCCGCCTGGCCAGCGGGCTCCCCGTCGGGGGAGATCTGGAGTACGCGGACGAGGTCACGCTCGGGCGGGCCTTTGAAGGAAGGCGACTTCTCGATGTCTGACGCAACCCTGCACGCCCTGGGACTGGATCCGGACGATTTCGCGGCTTCGATCGCGGATCAGATCGAGTCCTTCATCGTCGCGGTCACCGAGGTGGCCAAGGGCGAGGACCCGGACAGCGCGGTGCCCTTCCTCCTCCTGGAGGTGTCCCAGCTGCTGCTGGCGGGCGGCCGGCTGGGCGCGTACCAGGACGTCCTGCCCGACGAGCGCTACGAGCCCGACCTGGGCCCGGAGCCGGACGTCGACGACCTGCGCGAGCGGTTCGCCGTGATGCTGGAGCCGGTCGACGTCTACTCGGAGGTCTTCGACCCCTACGAGCCGCGCAAGGCCCCGGTCCCGCACCGGATCTCCGACGACCTCGCCGACGTGGTCGCAGACCTGCGGCACGGGCTCATCCACCACCAGGCCGGCCGGATCACCGAAGCGCTGTGGTGGTGGCAGTTCTCGTACTTCACCAACTGGGGCCCCACGGCATCGGCCACGCTGCGCGCCCTCCAGTCGCTGATCGCGCACGTCCGCCTCGACCAGCCGCTGGCCGCGCTGGACGGGCTGGACACGGACGAGGACCTCGCCGAGGACGAACTCGCGGAGCAGGCCGGACAGGTCATGGCCGAGGAGCTCGGCGGACTCGGCCGGCGTTGACATCCACGAAGCCCCATCGGACCAAAACCCCATTGATCACAAAACCCCATCGGCGGGGGAACCCGTCTGCTGATCTTTTCGTCTCATGATGTGGTACGAAGCGGTCGTATCCCGGCCGCTCGTTAGACTGCACCAGCAATGAGACGGACTGAGCGAGGAGCGCACGTGGGCCTTGTCGTGCAGAAGTACGGAGGCTCCTCCGTAGCCGATGCCGAAGGCATCAAGCGTGTTGCCAAGCGGATCGTGGATGCCAAGAAGAACGGCCACCAAGTGGTCGTCGTGGTTTCCGCGATGGGCGACACGACGGACGAGCTGATCGATCTCGCCGAGCAGGTGTCCCCGATGCCTGCCGGGCGCGAATTCGACATGCTGCTGACCGCCGGAGAGCGGATCTCCATGGCCCTGCTGGCCATGGCGATCAAAAACCTGGGCCACGAGGCCCAGTCGTTCACCGGTAGCCAGGCAGGCGTCATCACCGACTCGGTGCACAACAAAGCGCGCATCATCGATGTCACGCCGGGCCGAATCCGCACCGCGCTGGACGAGGGCAACATCGCCATCGTCGCCGGCTTCCAGGGCGTGTCGGCGGACAGCAAGGACATCACCACCCTCGGCCGGGGCGGCTCGGACACGACCGCCGTCGCGCTCGCCGCGGCGCTGGACGCCGAGGTCTGCGAGATCTACACCGACGTCGACGGCGTCTTCACCGCGGACCCCCGCGTCGTGAAGAAGGCCAAGAAGATCGACTGGATCAACTCCGAGGACATGCTGGAGCTCGCGGCCTCCGGCTCCAAGGTGCTGCTGCACCGCTGCGTCGAGTACGCGCGCCGCTACAACATCCCGATCCACGTCCGCTCGTCCTTCTCGGGACTGCCGGGCACCTGGGTCAGCAACGAGAATCCGCAAGGGGACGAGCCGGTGGAGCACGCCATCATCTCCGGAGTCGCTCACGACGTCTCCGAAGCCAAGATCACGGTCGTCGGCGTCCCGGACAAGCCGGGTGAGGCCGCGGCCATCTTCCGCGCCATCGCGGACGCCGAGATCAACATCGACATGATCGTGCAGAACGTGTCCGCCGCCTCCACGGGCCTGACGGACATCTCCTTCACCCTCCCCAAGGCCGAGGGCCACAAGGCCATCGACGCCCTGGAGAAGGCGAAGGGCACCATCGGCTTCGAGTCCCTGCGCTACGACGACCAGATCGGCAAGATCTCCCTGGTCGGCGCGGGCATGAAGACCAACCCGGGCGTCACCGCCTCGTTCTTCCAGGCGCTGTCCGACGCGGGCGTCAACATCGAGCTGATCTCCACCTCGGAGATCCGCATCTCGGTCGTGACCCGCCAGGACGACGTCAACGAGGCCGTCCGCGCCGTGCACACGGCCTTCGGGCTCGACTCGGACAGCGGCGACGAAGCCGTCGTCTACGGAGGCACGGGACGTTGAACACGGCCGCGGCCCGGTCGACCCCGGCTCCGGCACTCGCCGTGGTCGGGGCGACCGGAGCCGTCGGCTCCGTCCTGCTCCAGATGCTGTCCCAGCGGGCCGACGTCTGGGGCGACGTACGCCTGATCGCCTCCTCGCGCTCGGCCGGCCGCAGGCTGACCGTGCGCGGTACGGAGGCCGAGGTGCTCGCCCTCACCGAAGACGCCTTCGACGGCCTCGGTGAGGGCGACATCGCGCTCTTCCTGACCCCGGCCGAGGTCTCCGCCCGGTGGGCTCCCGTCGTCACCGCCCGCGGAGCCGTCGTGGTGGACCAGTCCGCGGCCTTCCGCGAGGACCCCGACGTCCCTCTGGTGGTGCCCGAGGTGAACGGGCACGCGGCCCGGATCCGGCCGCGCGGGATCGTCGCCGGGCCCGACTGCGTGACCGCCGCGATGATCGCGGCGCTGGGCGCGCTGCACGCCGAGTACGCGCTGACCGAGCTGGCCGTCTCCACGTACCAGGCCGCGAGCGCGGCCGGCCGGGCCGGCTCGGAGGCGCTGCGCCGCCAACTGTCACTCGTCGCCGGCAGCTCCCTGGGGGAGCATCCCGGGGACGTGCGCCGGGCCGTGGGCGAGGACACCGGGCCCTTCGCGGGTCCGCTCGCGCTCAACGTGGTGCCGTGGTCCGGTGAGCTGCGCGAGGACGGCTGGTCCTCGCACGAGCTGGCCGTACGGGCACAGACCCGCCGGATCCTGGACCTGGCGGAGCTGCCGGTGTCCGTGACCTGCGTACAGGTACCCGTACTGACCGGGCACTCGCTGACCGTACGGGCCCGGTTCGAGGGCGCCGTCGAGGCGGTGCACGCCCGGGAGATCCTGGAATCGGCGCCCGGGGTGGTCCTCGTGGACGACCCGGCCGCGGGGGAGTTCCCGACCCCTTCGGACGCCGCGGGAACGGATCCGGCCTGGGTGGGACGGGTGCGGCGCTCGCTCGACGACCCGCGTTCGCTGGAGTTCTTCGTCTGCGCGGACAACCTCCGCCAGGGTGCTGCGCTCAATGCCACACAAACTGCGGAGCTCATCGCGGCTGATTTTGGCTCTTTCACTTTGTAGGATCATCGTTAATCCCTTGATCGAGTGGATGGCCCGACGGCTGTCGTCGTACGACGATGCGCGCCCGGGTGAGCGGCTACGCAAGAAGACGATGAGAATCCCGCCGATGAATCTGCCGTGCGCGTACAACCCTCACGGGGGGACGCGAGTCCAACTGGCGTGGCAGAAGCATTGCTCGAACTCCCCGTCATACCGGCGCGCACCGGGACGATCCCGATCCCGTTGCGCCTGCGCTCCCGCACGCCCGGTGGGTTCCCGGTGATCGTTCCCGTTCCGCCCGCCGCGACGGCGCCCGGAGCACCCCTGCTGCCCGGGGTGCCCGCTGCACCCGACGTCCGCTCGTCCGGACCGGCCAAGGACGGCCGTGTGCCCGGGCCGCGCGACAGCACGGAGGGCACCACAAGCACGCACGAGGTGGCCGAGGTGGTCGAGGTGGTCGCCGGGACCACCGTCGACTACCTCACGGAGACCTACCAGGCGCACTACCGCTCGCTGCTGGGCCTCGCCGCGCTGCTCCTCGACGACACCGCCTCCTGCGAGGACGTCGTCCAGGAGGCCTTCATCCGCGTCCACTCGGCCCGCAACAGGGTCCGGGACCGGGACAAGACCCTGGCCTACCTGCGCCAGACCGTTGTCAACCTTTCGCGCTCCGCCCTGCGCCGCCGCATCCTCGGCCTGAAGCTTCTGTCGAAGCCGATGCCGGACATGGCGAGCGCCGAGGAAGGCGCGTACGACCTGCTGGAACGGGACGATCTCATCAAGGCGATGCGCGGGCTCCAGCGACGCCAGCGCGAGGTGCTGTCGTTGCGCTACTTCTCGGACATGACGGAAGTACAGGTCGCCGAGATCCTCGGCATATCGCTCGGTTCGGTCAAGGCGTACGGATCGCGGGGCATTGCCGCGCTGCGGGTGGCGATGGAGGCTGCGCAGTCATGAGTGACGACCGGAAGAAGAACGAGGGCCAGGACCAGGCTCAGGACCGGGAGCTGCCCGGCCTGTCCGGCGCATCTGCCTCCGGGGGTCCGGAGGCCCTGCGGGCGCTCGTACTCGGCAAGGCGAGCACGCCGGCCACTCCGGACACGGCGAGCACGCCGGCCACTCCGGACACGGCGAGCACGCCGGACAAGGCGAGCAAGCCGGCCACGCCGACCAAGCCGGACACGGCTGAGGCGCCGGACGCGGCGGAGGCCGCCGGTTCCGAGCAGGGCGGCACCGAGTCCGCTGCCGAGCCGGCTGTCGCCGAGCCCGCCGTCCCCAAGCTCGCCATCGTCAAGCCCGCCGTCTCCGATCCCGTGGCCGAGGAGGACGTGCTGCGCGATCTGCTGCACGGGGTCGTCGGTGGGCTCGAGCCCTCGGGCAATGCGCTGGAGCGGCTGCGGTACGCGGTCCCCGCGCGCCGGGTCCGCAACCGGCGGATCCTCGTCGCCGCGGCGGCGGCCGTGGTGGTGCTGGGCGGCGGGATCCCGGTCAGCCTGCTCCTGACCTCCGGGACGGGCGGGAGCTCCGACCGTTCCACCATGGCGGGTCACGGCCAGAAGGGCGGAGCCTCGAAGGACGGGTCCGGCCTGCACCAGAACGGCTCCGGCTCCCGTCCCAAGCCCAAGAAGACGTCCGACAAGGACAAGGACAAGGACGGCAAGGACAAGACGGACGACGGCGACGCCAGCACCTTGCCGCCCCTGCCGAACGGTGGCCTCCCGAGCGTCGGCGGGCCGAACATCACCCCGCCCCGTGCCACCTCGCCCATCCCCGGCACCACCGGCTCCGTCGGCGGCGGTCTCCCGCCCGGTTCCGTGGTCGTGCCCAACTGCGCCCAGAGCCAGATCTCCGTGGCGGGCAGTACCCGGGCCCCGTCGGCCGGCGGCAAGGTCTCCGGCAGTTTCAAGGTCACCAACGTGTCGGCGAACAGCTGTACCGTCCGCGGCCCGGAGTCGCTGGCGGCGGGCCCGGCGTACCAGGGCGGTGCCCCGGTGGCGGTCGTCAACCACGTCACGGGCGATGCGGCGACCGGGCTGCTGCCCGACCCGTCGGTGGAGACCCTGCGGCTGGTGCTCGCGCCGAACGCGCAGTACGAGGTCCGCTTCGCGTGGGTGCCGCCGGAGGGCGGCTGCCCCGGTGCGAACGGCGGTGGGGACAACCCGCCGGACGGCGGCTCCGGGGACACCTCGGACAGCGGGACGGGCACCGACACGGGCCAGGGGCAGGTGGCGCTCCCGCCGCTCGGTGCCCTGGTGGCCCACACGCCCAATCCGGATGGTCCCGACGGCCCGACGACGCAGCTGACCATCGCGGATGCGTGCGGCGGAACGGTCTACCGGACGGGCGTCATCCCGGTGAAGTAGACCCGGACGTTACGCGGAGCCGGCCCCGGCCGGGGCGGGCTCCGCCGGGTCCTGCTCCGCCGGGGTCTCGGTGAGGAGGCCCGCCTCCGTGTCGCGCAGGGTCTCCACCTCGCGCCGGTACAGCCGGAACCACATGAAGAGCACGAATGCGGCGAAGACGAACCACTCGCCGGTGTAGCCGAGGTTCTGGAAGGCCTTCAGGTCCAGCCCGGTGTTGGCCGGAGCCTGCGCCGGCACCGGAGTCAGCCCGTCGGCGGGCGTCTGCACGGTCAGCCAGGCGTCGTACAGGCCGTACGGCACGATGTTGACGAGCGAGGCGGCTCCGATCACGCCGAGCTGCCCGGCCGGCAGCCCGCCCGCGGAGTGGACGCCCTTGCTGGTGGAGTTCTCCGAGGCCTGGAGCGCCCCCGTCACCTCGACCCGTCCGGTCGGCGGGGCCGGGGCCCGGCCCGCGTCGGCGGCTCCGGGCAGCCAGCCCCGGACCACGGGGACGGCCTTGCCGGTGTCGGTCTTGAGCAGGGTCAGGACGTAGAAGCCGGACTTCCCGTCGAGCCGCCGCTCGGGGACGAGCAGCTGGTCGGCGTACTCCCCGGAGACCGAGGCGAGCCGTCCGGAGGTGCGCTTGTCCACCGGGAGCAGCGAGTCCAGCGGCGCGGCCCCCTGTTCGGCGGGGCGTGCGCTGGTCGCCTCCTCGTGGGTGTCGACGCGGTCCTCGAACCGGCCGAGCTGCCAGGTCCCCATGAACAGGCAGAAGGGAACGCCGAGCGCGACGAAGACGTTGATCCCCCACCAGCGCGGGGTCAGGAGAAACCGGTGCACCCCACCACCGTACGGGGGGTGCACCGGATCACCGGTGCCGGGGCCGGTGCCGGGACCCGGCACCGGTCGGCCCACCCCCTAGCCCGGCAGGTGCTTCAGCGCGAAGTCGATCTCCATCCGGACCTGCTTGATCCGCTCCTCCACGACGAGCGAGCCGTGCCCGGCGTCGTAGCGGTACACCTCGTGCTCGGCCCCGCGCGCCGCCAGCCGGTCCACGTAGTTCTCGATCTGCTTGATGGGGCAGCGCGGGTCGTTGAGGCCCGCCGCGATGTGCACGGGCGCCTTCACCGCGTCCACGTACGTCAGCGGCGAGGAGGCCTCGAAGCGCTCCGGTACCTCTTCCGGGGTACCGCCGAAGAGGGTGCGGTCCAGGGACTTCAGCGCCTCCATCTCGTCGTGGTACGCCGTCACGTAGTCGGCGACCGGTACGGCCGCCAGCCCCACCGCCCAGGCGTCCGGGTGCGTACCGAGGCCCAGCAGCGTCAGGTAGCCGCCCCAGGAGCCACCGGACAGCACCAGGCGCGCCGGGTCCGCGAGGCCGGAGCCCACCGCCCATTCCCGTACGGCTTCGACGTCCTCCAGCTCGATCAGGCCGACCCTGTGCTTGAGGGCGTCGGTCCATTCGCGGCCGTAGCCGGTCGAACCGCGGTAGTTGACCCGCACGACCGCGAAACCGTGGTCGAGCCAGGCCGCCGGGGTCGCGGCGAAGGCGTCGCTGTCGTGCCAGGTGGGCCCGCCGTGGATCTCGAAGATGGTGGGGAAAGGTCCGTCGCCGTGGCCGACGGGCCGCTGGGCGAGGGCGTGGATCCGCCCGCCGGGGCCCTCGACCCACACGTCCTCGACCGGTACGGAGCCGGGCGGCCGGAAACCGGGAGGGTCGAGCACGACCCCGCCCGCGGTCGACCTGATGACGGAGGGCTCGGCGGCGGAGGACCACTGGTACTCCACCGACCCGTCGGGCCGCGCCGTCGCACCCGACACCGTGCCCGGCGGCGTGTCCAGCCGTACGAGTTCCCGCGCGGCCAGGTCGTAGCGGAAGAGCTCGCTGCGCGCCTCGTAGCCGTGCTCGATCAGCAGCGCGGACCCGTCGGGGTACCACTCGGCGCCGACGTCGCCCGGCAGGTCGACGGCCAGCCCCTCCTCGGTGCCCGCGGCCACGTCCCACACCATCGGCTCCCACCGGCCGCGCCGCTGGTGGCCCACCAGCAGCCGGGTGTCTCCCGCGACGGGCGCGAAGCCGAGCACCATGAGGCCCAGCTCCTCGGTGCCGCCCTCGGAGTCGTCCAGCTCGGCGACGGTGGCGCCGTCCAGGGTGATCACCCGCAGGGCCGAGTGCATCGCGTCGCCGTGCTCGGTGTGCTCGACGGCGAGCAGGGTCCCGTCCCGGGACAGGTCGCCGACGCCGGCCGACTCGCGGTGCCGGTAGACGACGGTCGGCCCCGTCCCGTCGGGCCGGACCACGTGGATCGTGGTCCCGTCCTCGTCGGTGGAGCGCCCCACGACGGCCGTCCCGTCCCGCCCGATGGCCAGCCCGGCGGGGTAGGAGGCCTCCAGCCCGGGGGTGGCCGGCTCGTCGGGGCCGCCCGCGAAGGGCTGGCGGACCCAGGTGCCGAACTCGTCGCCGTCGGTGTCGGAGAACCACCAGACCCACTCGCCGTCGGGGGAGAGGGTGCCGTCGGTGGTCCCGTTGGGCCGGTCGGTGGCCTGCCGCTGGGCGCCGGTGGCGCGGTCCCAGGCGTAGAGCTCGTAGGTCCCCGTGGCGTTGGAGACGAAGAGCGAGCGGTCGGGCGCGTCCTCGGCCCATTCGGGCAGTCCGACGCGCGGGGCCCGGAAGCGCTTCTCCCAGTCGGGCACGGGGGCGTCGTTCGTCGCGGTTTCGTTGGTACCGGCGGTTTCGTTGGTGTCGGCGGTGGCGTCAGTCATGCACCCCATGTAACCGGATCGGCCGCGGCCCGTCCCCGAGATGCCGACGGGGCCGAACGGGCGCAGGGTGGTCTGCGTACGAAGTTTTGTCGTTCTGTCCGTTCCGGACCGAGGAGCAGCGGTCATGGCGAAGAAGGCGCACAAGGGGCAGCACGCCCACCAGGACTCCGAGCGTGCGATGGCGAAGAACACCGCGGCCGAGGCGCGCGCGAAGGCCGCCGTCCGCGATGTGCAGTCGGTCGCCGCGAAGACCCGGGGCATGCAGCAGAAAGCCCAGGCCAAGCGGGGTTGAGCCGTAGGCTGGCGCCATGCGGATGATCGTCCGGGGCGCCCGGCTGCTGCACAGCGAAGGCCTGCACGACGTCGAGGTCGCGGAGGACGGGCGGATCGCGCGCGTGCTCCCGTACGACGACCAGAAGGAGCCGCCGGCGACGGGGGTGCTGATCGAGGCGCACGGCGGTCTGCTGAGCGCGCCCTTCGTCGAGCCGCACATCCATCTCGACACGGCCCTGACGGCCGGAGACCCGCGCCCCAACGTCTCCGGGACCCTCTGGGAGGGCATCGCCTGCTGGAGCGAGCGCAAGAAGACCCTGACCCGCGAGGACGTGATCGCGCGGGCCACCGAGGTGCTCCGCTGGCAGGCGGCGCAGGGCGTCCTGCACGTGCGCACCCACTGCGATGTCACCGACCCGGCGCTGACCGCGCTGGACGCGCTGCTGGAGGTGCGCGACCGGGTCCGGGACGTCATGACCCTGCAGATCGTCGCCTTCCCGCAGGAGGGCATCGTCTCCTTCCCCGGCGGCGAGAAGCTGCTGCGCGAGGCCGTCCGGCGCGGAGCCGACGTGGTCGGAGCCATCCCGCACTTCGAGGACACCCGGGAGGACGGGGTGGCCTCGCTGGCCGTCGCCTTCCGGCTCGCCGAGGAGCAGGGGCTGCGGGTGGACGCGCACTGCGACGAGATCGACGACGAGCAGTCCCGTTTCGTGGAGGTGCTGGCCGCCCACGCCCTGCGCTCGGGGCTGCGCGGGCACGTGACGGCCTCGCACACGACGGCGATGGGCTCCTACGGTGGCGCGTACAGCTTCAAACTCCAGCGGCTGCTGTCGCGTTCCGGCATCAACCTCGTCTCGAACCCCTTCGCCAACCTGAACCTCCAGGGCCGCTTCGACGCCTACCCGAAGCGCCGCGGCCTCACCCAGGTCAAGGAGATGCTGGCGGCAGGGGTGAACGTGGCCTTCGGCCACGACGACGTGATGGACCCCTGGAACGCGCTCGGCACCGGCAACCCGCTGCAGACCGCCCTCGTCGGGATCTACGCCGCCCAGCTCACGGGAGCGGACGAGATCCCCGTGGCCTTCGAGATGGTGACGGAGCGCGCGGCGCGCGTCCTGGGCCTCTCGCCCTCGGAGTACGGGATCCGCCAGGGCAACCAGGCCTCCTTCGTGCTGCTGCCGGCCGAATCGGCCACCGAGGCGATCCGCCGCCAGGTCCGCCCCCGCTACGTCGTCTCGCGCGGCACCGTCCTCGCCGAGACCCCGGCGGCTCCGCCCCGGCTGCTGGCCTGGCCGGGAGAGGAGGGGCCCTCGGAGGTGGACTTCCGACCCCGCCTACGCTGACCTGCCATGACCTTTGTGACATGGACTCTTGACTCTCCGTCCGGCCGGGCCGCGCTGGAGATCGCCTCCGAGTACACGGACGCGGCGCTGCTGAACCACTCCGTCCGCTCGTACGCCTTCGGGGCCGAGTACGCGGACCGGCACGGGCTCTCGTACGACCGCGAACTGTTCTACGTCAGCGCGCTGGTGCACGATCTCGGGCTGACAGCGCCCTTCGACAGCCACACCCTGCCCTTCGAGGAGGCGGGCGGCCACGTCGCACGCGTGCTGACGGCGGGGCTGGGCTGGCCCGCGGAGCGGCGGGCGCGGGCCGAGGAGATCATCGTGCGGCACATGCGCGAGGACGTCACGGCCGCCGAGGACGTGGAGAGCCACCTGCTCCAGATCGGTACGACCGCGGACGTCTCCGGGGTCGGCGTCGGCGACGCCGACCCCGTCTTCACGGCCGCGCTGCTCACGGAGTACCCGCGCCTCGGCTTCGGCGACGCCTTCTTCGCGCTGGTCAGCGACCAGGCCGCGCGCAAGCCGCAGTGCGCGGCGGCGGCCTACGTGGCGAGCGGCGCGAAGGAGCGCATCGCGGCGAACCCGCTCGACCGGCGGGGCTGACCGGAGGGGCAGGGGGGCGCCGGGGTCGGCGGAGTCAGAAGAGTCCCAGCGCGTTGTCCAGGGACCAGACCTGCCAGCCCATCGCGAAGAAGGCGACGCCGGAGATCAGGGCCATCATCAGGTTCTGCCCCTGCTCGCCCCAGTCGTGGATCATCAGGATCAGGTAGACCAGGTTGAGCAGCAGCCCGGCGAGCAGGGCTATCGGGGTCAGGAAACCGACGATGAGGCCGAGGCCCAGGGCCAGTTCGGCGTAGGCGACGAGGTAGGCCATGAAGCGCGGGTAGGGCTTGACGACGACGTCGAAGCCGCGCGTGACGAACCCCCAGCGGTGCTTCTCGGCCACGCCGGCCGCCCAGCGGATGCCGCCTCCGCCGAACCAGTCCTTCTTGTCCTTGTGCCGCCAGCTCTCCAGCCACCACAGCCCGAGCCCGATCCGCAGAACGGCGACCCATTCGGGCCCGCCGAGCCAGATGGTCTGCATCCTCGGTTCCTTCCTTCGTTCCCTCGCAAAGATCTGACGATGTGTCAGTTTCGAGGGAAGGGGAGGGATGTGGCAAGGGGTTGGCCGAGCGGATGGTCGAGGGATGGGGAGGGTGCGGTGCTCAGCGGCACGCGACGGAGACCGCCTGGGCCTGGTTGTTGCCGAAGCCCCCGCGGTTCCACGGCTGTTGGAGCGGCTGCGTGCGCCCCGAGGCGTCGGTGGCGCGGACCAGGAGGGTGTGGCTGCCCGGGCTGGCCGTCCAGTCGGCGTGCCAGCCCTGCCAGGCGTACGGGTGGCCGCCCTGCGGCAGCACCTCGGCGTCGGCCCAGCTGTCGCCCCCGTCGGTGCTCAACTCCACGCGCACGACCGGCCCGTAGCCCGACCAGGCGCGCCCGGCGAGCCGCACGGGACCGGGGTCGAGGACCCGGGTGCGGGACATGAAATCGGGGAATCCGGGCGGGATCAGCAGGGCGCGCGGGGCGATCCGGGTGACGGGCTCGCCGGGTTCCTCGGCGCTCTGCTTGTACCGGTAGGCCGTGGCCTGCTGGTACCCGCCGAACGCCGTGTCGACGAGTTCGATGTCGCGCAGCCACTTCACGTGGGCCATGCCGTACCAGCCCGGTACGACCAGCCGGAGCGGATGCCCGTGCTGCGGCGGCAGGGGCCCGCCGTTCATCGTGTGGGCGAGCAGGACGTCCTCGCCGACGGGCAGCGGCAGGCTGCGCCGGTAGTCCTGCTCGACGCCCCGCTCCACCCCGTGGTCGGCGCCCGTGAACACCGCCTCCACGGCGTCCGGCGCCACCCCGGCCTCCGCGAGCACCGCGCGCAGCGGCACCCCCGTCCACTCGGCCGTCCCCACCGCCTCCACCAGCCAGGGCTGGCTGACCGGCCGCGGGGAGAGCCGGGCCCGCCCGTTGCCGGCGCACTCCATGGTGACCCGATGGGTCACGGAGGGGAGGGCGCGGAGGTCGCGCAGGCTCAGCTCCAGGGGGGTTCGGAGGTGGCCGCGGAGGGTGAGGCGCCAGGGCTCGGGGGCGGGGGCGGCGTTGGCGTCTGTGGTCGCGCCCGTGCCCGTGTCCGGGATGTCGTAGTGCACGAGGACGTAGTGGAGACCGGCCGGTGTGACCTCGTACCGCAGGGCCTCCAGCGGGAGCCCGTGGTTGCGCGCGGCGAGCGCCAGCTCGTCCTGGCCGACGCCCTCCCCGGGGGCGGCGATCCGGCCAGGGGGGCTGATCCCGGTGAGGGGGCGCTCCTCCATGGGCTCATGGTCCCGCGGTGGGGGCGAAGCGGCTACTCCGCCGTTCCGCTGCCCCGCTACTCCGCGTGCGGATCGGTTCAGCGGGCGGTATGAATTGATCTGTCCCTTATGTGATCGGAGTGAAGCGTGGACGACTATCCACTGCTCAACCTGTTCTGGACCATGCTCTGGCTCTTCCTGTGGGTCATGTGGTTCTTCCTGCTGTTCAAGGTGATCACTGACATCTTCAGGGACCACGAGCTGCACGGCTGGGGCAAGGCCGGCTGGCTGATCCTGGTGCTCCTGCTGCCCTACATCGGCGTCCTCGCCTACCTGATCGTCCGCGGGAAGAGCATGAGCCAGCGCGACGTGAAGCAGATGCAGGCGAACGAGAAGGCCTTCCAGGACTACGTCCAGAAGGCTGCGGGTCCCCGCAGCAGCCCGGCCGAGGAACTCGCCAAGCTGTCCTCCCTCAAGGAGAGCGGCCACCTGACCCAGCAGGAGTTCGACAAGGCCAAGGAGAAGCTCCTGGCCTGAGGGCTGCCCCCTCCCTGGCGGCCCTGCCCGGCTTGCCCGCCGAACGGGGGCCTGACCGCGATCTCGCGGTCAGGCCCCCGTTCGGGCGTTCCGGGTCAGGCCGCGGTGGCGTCCGTGTCCTCCAGCAGGTCGATCAGGGATGAGCGGGCCCGGGCCACGCGGGAGCGGACCGTGCCTATCGGGCAGCCGAGCATGAGCGCCGCCTCCGCATACGGGAGACCCATGAGCTGGGTGAGGACGAAGACCTCGCGGCGCTCGGCGGGGATCGCCGCCAGGAGCTCCGCGAGCGCGACACCGTCCTCGAAGCCGGGCACGTCGCGGGGCTGGCTCTGCTCGGCCGCGGTCTGCCAGTCGTCTCTGTCGGCGATCTTGGGGCGGGCCGCCTTGTGGCGCAGGCTGTCCACCACGGTGCGCCGCGCGATGGAGAGCAGCCAGGTACGGGCGGAGGAACGGCCCTCGAAGCGGTGGAGGCTGCCGAGGGCGCGCAGGAAGGTCTCCTGGGTCAGGTCCTCGGCGGACTGCGGGTCCGCACTGAGGTAGGCGACGTAGCGGCGTACGTCGCGGTGCAGGGCGCGTACGAACTGGTCCACCGCGACGGGATCGCCGTCGCGGGCGGCCAGCGCGAGGAGGGTGACGGCCTCGTCGGGGCCGGCGGCGCGGCGGGTGGGGGAGGGGGAGGTGGTGGAGGGGGTGGTGGGGAGAGCGGTGGGGGTGGTGGTCGGGCGGGTGAGCAGGGCAGTGGTCATCGCCTGGTGTCCTTCTGGGAATCCGGCCGGATTCGATGCCGCAGCGCGGGCGTCGCGGGGTCGCGGGCGTCGCGGGAACGCGGGCAGCGCTGTGCATGTGGTGACAGCAGTGACCCAAGTGCGCCCGGAAAGCCTGGAGCGCGGCATCGGGAGGCCGGGGAACGGGTTGTACGGCCTGCCGGACGGCATGACCGATGCCCGAGGCGCGGTACGGGTACGGGTGATCCGCCCGTGGCGCGTCGGGGAGCCGGCTGTCAGACGACAGCGATCCCGTGAGGTGGACCCCGTGAGGTGAGGGCGTCGGCGAGCAGCAGCCTGCGGGGCGTCCGGACCCGGTGGTTCCGGGCAGGGCGGACGCGGGGCCGGTGCGTGGGCGCGGGGAGCCGGAAGAGCAGGCGCACTGGTACGAGGAACCGGGCGGCGACGGCGCGCAGGACGCGGAAGGCGCCGCGTTCGCCGTGCGCGAGCCAGAGGCCGCAGATCAGGGCGGCCAGGAGGTGGCCCGCGAGCATGCCCGTCGGTGACATGGAGCCCATGGCGTGTGCGGTCGGCATCGGGAGGGCCGCCGCAATGGGCGCGGAGCTGTCGGTCATGCCGTGCATGCCGTGCATGCCGTGCATGCCGTGGGTCCCGGCCATCCCGTGTACGTCGTTCTGCATGACGTGCCGGGCGGCACTGCCGGTGCCCGGCAGCGGAGTTGCCTGCGGGCGGAGCAGGGGTGGCACGTCGCAGAGCAGGTACTGGGTCCAGCGGCGGCCCAGGGAGGCTAAGGAGGCCAGGGAGGGTAGGGAGGGTAGGGAGGCTAAGGAGGTGCCTGGTTCCTGCGGACGCGTTGCCGCGGCCTGGGCCAGTGAGAACCCGCCGTGCAGGGCCGCTTGGGCGCCGACGGTCGCGGAGACGACGGCCGCGAGGCCGCGCTCCCGACCGGCGAGGACCCAGCCGGTTGCCGAGGTTCCGGCGAACGCCGCGGTCATGCCCCACCAGGGGACGGAGGTTCCCGACATGAGGATGTGCCCGAGGGACGAGAGCAGCACGCAGGTGGCCGCGAACATCGCGGCCCGTACGGCTCGGCAACATCGACCGGGTGTCATGGCGGGGCCATCGTTGCACCGGGCAGGCGGGGGCGACAGGGGGCATCAGGTTTTCTCATCGGCCGGAAATCGAGTCCTGGTGGGGTGTGGTGCAGGCCACAACAGGCCCTGGGAACTCAGGCGTTCACTGGGCCGACTCCTGTCCCGGATCGCGGGCTGAGGGCTGAGGGCTGAGGGCTGAGGCCGGGGGCTGAGGGCCGAGGGTCGAGGGCTGAGCACTGAGGGCTGAGGCCCGGGGGCGAGCAGTGGGAACGGGGTGGGTGAGCAGTGGTGGAGAGGGGCGGGGCGGCGAAGGCGACTGGGGCGTTGGTGGCCGAGACCGCAAGTGGGCTCACCGCTTTGCTCACCGGCGCCATGGCCTTTTCCATGCTCCAGCTCTTCCTGCTCGGTGCGCTCGGGCCTCGCCTGGTAGGGGAGTTGGGGGTTTCGCCCGCCGTGCTCGGCTGGACCACCACGGTCGGCTTCGGGACGGCGGCCGTGTTGTCGCCGCTCGGCGGGAGGCTGGTGGACCGGATCGGCCCGCGCCGGTCCCTCGTACTGCTGCTGGCGGTGTCCGCAGCGGCGCTCGCGCTGATCGGTGCCGCGCCCGGCCCCGGGTTCCTGCTCGCTGCCGTCGCGTTGGGCGGGCTGCCCCAGGCCCTGGCCAATCCGGCCACCAACAAGGCGATCCTCGCTGCGGTGCCTCCCGGCCGCCGGGGGCCGGTGACCGGCATGAAGCAGTCGGGCGTCCAGCTGGGCGCCTTCGCCGCCGGGCTGCCGCTCACGGCACTGGCCGGCGGGGTCGGTTGGCGCGGGGCGGTGTGGACGGCCGCCGCCACTGCCGCGCTGGCGGCGTTGTGGGCGCTGCGCGCCCTGCCCGCAGACCCGCAGGCGGCCCCGGCCGGACCCCGCGCCTCGCTCGTCCCGCGGGGTGACATCGCCTGGCTGGCGGTGTTCTCCCTGTTCCTGGGCTGCGGGATCGCCTCGGTCAACACGTACGTGGCCCTCTTCGGGGCGCAGCGGCTCGGCATGGGTCCCACCGCGGCCGGTGCCCTGGTCGCGGTGCTCGGCGTCGCGGGCATCGCCGGGCGGGTCGGCTGGTCCAAGGCGGCCCGGCCGGGGCGGGCCGAGTGGCTGCCGGGTGGCCTCACGGCCGGCGCGGTGGGGGCGGCCGTCCTGCTGGTCGCGGCGCCGAGCGTACGTCCACTGGTGTGGGTGGCCGCGGTGGCCGTCGGGGTGTTCGCGGTATCGGCCAACGCCGTCTCGATGGTCCTGGTCATGCAGCGCTCCGGCCCTGGTCGGGCCGGGCGGGACTCCGCCCTCGTGGCTGCAGGGTTCTTCACCGGCTTCGCCGTCGGCCCCCTCCTCTTCGGCCCGCTCGCGAACGCGGGGCGCTACGAGACGGGCTGGGTACTGGTGGCGGGCGAGTTCGGTGCGGCTTGTGTGGTGGGGGTGACTTGGGCGGTGCGGGGGCGGGGGCGGGAGCGGCGGGGGGAGCCGGGGCGGGGGCCGGGGCGGGAGCAAGTGGGGCGGGGGCGTTGATGGTTCCGGGGGGCGTCCCGGCAGTCCAGTGTCCTTTCGGTGTGGGCCGGTCCCTCAAGGGCGCTCCCTTTGGTCGCGTCGCTTCGCGATGGCCTTCGGCCACCCTTGACCGACCGACCCACACCGAAACGCCACAAGACTTCCGGGATCCCCCCGGGGAACGGCCGGGGGGAGGAGAGGGGAGGAGCGGCCTCGTCTGAGATGCGCAGCCCCCTTCGGCCGGTGGCCATCTGGACACGGATCCGGCAGGACCGTGACCTCAGCCCCAACAGACGCGCGGGGCGATCAGAGCATCCAGGGCCGGGCGTCTGGACACCCTTCCCGAGACCGTCGACCGCCGGCATGAGTGTGAGGTGGACGAGAAGGACCTCAGGGTCGGTAGGCGCGACAGATCGCTACACACTCCCACTCGGCTAAGCGACTACCGACCGGACGTGGCTGATCTACAAGGACGGCGGAGGGGGGAAGGACCGGTGACGGAGGGGCGAGGTGGGGGTGTGCGGGTGGTGGGTGAGTGGGCGGGGCGGGCGTTGGCGGAGGTGGTGGAGCAGGTGGCCGTCACAGCGGACGCTGTTGGTGGGGGGCGGTTTCCGCTGTATGCGGATCCGGACACGGGGGAGTGGACGACGACCGGACGGGGGTCCTGGGCCGGTGGGTTCTGGGCGGGGCTGTTGTGGCTGAGGGCACGTAGCACGGGCGCCGGAGGCGACAGGGCTGCCGCCTTGGCCTGCACTGCGCGGCTGGCCGGCTGGGTGGATGCCGACACCTCCACGCGCGGGCTGATTCTTTGGTACGGGACCGCCCTGGCCGTCGAGGACGCGGGGGCGGAGGAGTTGCGTGCGCGGGCGGCGGGGGCCTGCTTGGCGGCGGTGGACGAGGAACTGGGGCTGTTGCCCTGGGGGTCGGCGTTCGGGGGGCCTCGCCTGCTGGCTCGGCTGGACGGGCTGCCGGGCACGATTCCGCTGCTCGCCGGCATCGGGCCTGCGGCGGCGGCCTCGCACCTCCAGCGACACCTGGCCCTGTGCCTTCCCGGGACGGAGGTCTGCCCGGCCCGTGACCTCGTACCGGCCTGGTCCTACGACGGAGAGACGGGCTGGCGGGCGTGTGCGGAGCCGGCTCCGGGATGGAGTCGGGGACCGGCCTGGCTGCTCCTTGCGCTGGCCGACGTACTACACAGGCCCGCCGTTGCCGCGTGCTTGCCGGGGGACCCGCGGGCGCTGGCGGAGCGTCTTGCCGACGCGTGGACGGGGCCGGGCACGCCCCTCGTACCACCCGCCGAAGCAGCCTGTCCTGACGGTCCTCCGGACACCTCCGCCGCGGCCGTCACGGCCGTCGCTCTCCTGAAGCTGTCCCTGCTCCCCGGTCCCCGGGCCGAGGCGTACGCGCACCGCGCGGCGAAGATCCTGGAGCACCTGGTCGACCACCACCTCTCCCGCGGCCGACTGCTGAACGGCTGCTACGACGCGGACAAAGGACTCGCCGTCCGCCACCAACTGGTCTGGGGCGACTTCTTCCTGGCATTGGGATTGGCGGGACTGACCGGGCGCGTAGACCTCCGCACCGTCTGACCTTCAACCCTCGCCCCCGTCGTCCGTTGCCCCCGCCCCCGGCCGGTCGTCAGTCGCTAAGCCGACAGGGAGAAGGAGTGACCGTTGGCGGCCTATGTCCAGCCACGGCCGGTCGGTAGTCGCTTAGCCGAGTGGGAGTGTGTAGCGATCTGTCGCGCCCACGGACTCCGAGGTCCTTCTCGTCGTCCTCACACTCATGGTGGCGGTCGACGGTCTCGGGAAGGGTGTTCAGGCGCCCGGCCCTGGATGCTCTGATCGCCCCGCGCGTCTGTTGGGGCTGAGGTCACGGTCCTGCCGGGGCCGTGTCCAGATGGCCACCGGCCGAAGGGGGCAGCGCTGCCGACCTCACCACGGAAACCGACTGCCCGAGAGGACCCCATACCTGATGTCCATATGACCTTCGATCGTTGCCGTACTCGGTACCTTCGCCGGCGCCCTGACCGCCGGACTCCTCCAGCTCCGTTCGGCACGTACTGCACGCACCGAAAGCCACCGCCAGGACCAGCTCGGCGCCGTCACCGACTTTGCGGCCGCCCTGGACGCACACTGCTCGGCGACGTTCCATCGGGAGCGTCTGGCCCTGACCGAGGCGGGCACCGGGCACCAGTTGGAGGCCCAGACGAGGTCCCACGACACATGCCACGTACGCGCTGCGGAAGGCCGTCGACCGGACCGAGCTGGACGCCCGGCGGCATGCGGCCAAGGAAGCATCCCGCGCCAGGCGGGAGGATTGGGTCATGCCAAGTGAGTCGGACGAGATCGAGCTGAGCGAAGACGAACTGCGTGAGATCGCGGGCTACGCGGCAGATTGCGCGCGGAGGGTCCTGCCGATCTTCGAGCAGGACCATCCCGGCGATGCCCGCCCTCGCGAGGCCATCGAGGCGGCAGATGTATTTGCCGGGGGCGGCCGCCGCACGGCCGCTTTGCGGCAGTGCGGGTGGGCGGCCTTCAAGGCGGCACAGGAAGCCGATTCGCCTGCGGCGATCGACGCGGCACGAGCGGCGAGCCATGCGGCCGGCGCCGCCTACCTTCACCCGAAGGCAAGCGCCCACCAGATCAAGCACATTCTGGGCGCCGCAGCCCACACGGCACGCGCAGAAGAACTGGCCTCGGGAGAGAACGCCCAGATCGCTGCCCAGACCCTTGAATGGGCACGCCATCACGCACCCCCCGCGGTCTCCCAGGTACTTGCCCGCATGCCCGCCCCACCCGCCGGAGGCGGCCGCGTAGGAGAGTTCATCCGCGCCCTCGACGCCGCCCTGAGACCAACCCCTAAGACCAACCCCTAAGACCAACGCCTGAGGTCGTCCGCCCCTCCGCCGTCCTTGTAGATCAGCCACGTCCGGTCGGTAGTCGCTTAGCCGAGTGGCAGTGTGTAGCGATCTGTCGCGCCCACCGACCCTGAGGCCTTTCTCGTCCACCTCACACTCATGCCGGCGGTCGACGGTCTCGGGAAGGGTGTCCAGACGCCCGGCCCTGGATGCTCTGACCGCCCCGCGCGTCTGTTGGGGCTGAGGTCACGGTCCTGCCGGATCCGTGTCCAGATGGCCACCGGCCGAAGGGGGCTGCGCATCTCAGACGAGGCCGCTCCTCCCCTCTCCTCCCCCCGGCCGTTCCCCGGGGGGATCCCGGAAGTCTTGTGGCGTTTCGGTGTGGGTCGGTCGGTCAAGGGTGGCCGAAGGCCATCGCGAAGCGACGCGACCGTAGGGAGCGCCCTTGAGGGACCGGCCCGCACCGAAAGGACACTGGACTGCCGGGACGCCCCCCGGAACCCCACGAAGCCAGCGCCCACCCCGCAGCCCAAGCCACCAACCCGCACCCCCAGTCCCGACCAGCTCCCCCCCCGCCCTACCCCCCGTATCCCCCCAACACCCTCCGGGCCACCCCCGTGATGTGCAGTTCGTCCGGGCCGTCCAGGATTCGGGCCGTGCGGCCCGAGCGGTAGAGGGCGGGGAGGGGGGTGTCGGGGCCCAGGCCGGCTGCGCCGTGGATCTGGATGGCCGCGTCCGTCACCTGCTGGAGCATGCGGGCGGCCGCCACCTTGGCCAGGCCCACCTCCACGTGCGCGTCCCGTCCGGCGCTGATCCCGGCCACCGCCTCGTGGACGAGCGGCCGGGTGGTGCGCAGCGCCAGGAGCGACTCGAAGACGTGGCTCTGCACCAGCTGGTGGCTTCCGAGCGGACCGCGCGACCCGGTACGGGAGTTCACGCGTTCGCACATGAGGTCGAACGCGCGCTGCGCCTGGCCGAGCCAGCGCAGGCAGCGCAGGGTGCGGCCCAGTTGGAGCCGTTCCGCGGCGATGGCGAGGGCCCGGCCGCGTTCGCCGAGGAGGTGGTCGGCGTCCACGCGCACCCGGTCGAACTCGATCTCCCACTGGCCGGCCGCGCCGAGCACCGGCAGCTCCCGCACCACCCGGAAGCCCGGCGCAGACGTGGGGACGACGAGCAGCGACAGCCCCGTACGGTCTCCCGATCGGCCGTCGGTGCGGGCCAGGACGGTGACCAGATCGGCTTCGGCGGCGTGCGAGGTGAACCACTTGCGGCCGCTGACGGTCCAGCTGCCGTCTGCTTGTTCCACCGCACGCGTGGCGGTGAGGTACGGGTCGGTGCCCGGGGTTTCCGGGTCGGTCATGGCGTAGCAGGCGCGCAGTTCGCCGGCCGTCAGCCGGTGCGGGTACAGGGTGCGTACCCGGTCGGTGCCGTGCCGCCACAGCATCGTCGCGTCCAGCAGGGGCGCCGACCCCAGCGCCGCCGGTCCGTGGTCGCTGGCCCCCTCGGCCTCGGCGAGCTGTGCGTAGCGGGCCAGGTCGAGCCCTTGGCCGCCCAGTTCCTCAGGGATCGGGAGGGCCCAGAGGCCCGCCTCCTTCGCCCCGGCCTGGAGCTTCCGCAGGGCCGCCGCCGCGGCGGGGCCGCCCGCGTCGAGGACGGGCTCGCGGGGCATGACGTGCGTTCGGACGAACTCTGAGACCCGGTCCTTCAACTCCAGGTCACTGCACGCCGGGTCACTCGGAGCGCGCGCCGGGTTCCTCCTATTCTCCGTCACTTGCTTCTCCACCACGTTCCTCCACCACGTCCCTCCACCACATTCCTCCAGCACACCGGGAACCCGTGGGAACGGCAGTCCGACTGCCTTCCCGTGGAACTGGTCGGGCGGGCCCGCCCCTTGGTTCCCGCGTACGGGATCACCTGCGGCGCCGGCCGATCGCCGGGCCGGGAGAAGAGGAGAGGCATGGCGTCACCCGCCGTCACCCAGACCGCTCGGCCGCTCGACGGGCTGCGGTTCACCACCTCGGGACCGCCCGCGCTCGCCGGCCCCATGGCCGAGCACCTGAGGCTGCTCGGAGCGGTCGCCGCGGGTCCCGGGCCGGCTGCGGGGGGCGACCTCGAGGCGGCTCGCGTCACCTTGGCGGACTCCGGTCCGGGCCTCCCCGCCCGCGCGACCGTCGCCTGGGCTTCGCCGGAGGCGGCCCTGAGGGGCGTCACCGACGAGGCGACCGCGCAGGCCGCGACCGGGATCATGGCCGTGCACGGCCGCCGCGACGGCCTGCCGCGGGGGCTCGCCGTCGACTACGCCACCGCCGCGACGGCCGTCCTCACCACGCAGGGGCTGCTCGCGGCCCTGCTGGCCGGGGCCAGGGGGTGCCAGGGCGCCGCCGCGCAGCCGCACACGTACGTGGACCGGGCCGGGCTGCTGGTCGTGTCCCAGTACCTCGCCGCGAGCGGCGCCGACGAGGGCGAAGCCGCCGAACTCGCTCCCGGGGGGCCGCCCTTCACTGCGGCCGACGGCACGCTCTTCGAGTTGGAGACCCTGGATCCGGGCGCCTGGGCCGGGTTCTGGCGGGCTCTGGACGCCCCCGCCGACGCGGTACGGGCCGGATGGCGGCCCTTCCAGTTCCGGTACGCCACCGCGTGCGCACCCTTCCCCGGAGCCCTGCACGCCACCACCCGGGCCCACGGCTGGCAGCGGATCCGCGCCGCGGCGGCCGGTTCTGGGGCCGAGGTCTGCCGGTTGCGGAGCCTGGAGGAGCGGGCCGCCGAGCACGACGGAGCCGCCCCCTGGACCTTGGCCCCGTACGGCCCCGGCGGCCGTGCCCGCCCGAATGCGGCGCCCTCCACGCCGGGCCCGCTCGCCGGGATGACCGTCCTGGAGGCCGGGCGTCGCGTCCAGGCGCCGCTCGCGGCCCATCTGTTGGGGCTGCTCGGCGCCGAGGTCGTCCGGATCGAGCCGCCGGGCGGCGACCCGCTGCGCGGCATGCCGCCCGCCTGTTCGGGGATCTCCGCACGCTGGCTGGCCCTGAACCGGGGCAAGCGTGCCGTGGAGATCGACATCAAGTCGCCCGGCGACCGGCTGCGGCTGGCCGAGCTGGCGGCCGGAGCCGACGTGTTCCTGCACAACTGGGCCCCGGGGAAGGCCGCCGAGCTGGGTCTGGACTCCGCCGACCTCGCGCGGGCGAACCCGGCGCTCGTGTACGCGTACACCGGCGGCTGGGGCACGGGCCGCATCGCCGACCCGCCGATGGGCACGGACTTCATGGTGCAGGCCCGCACCGGCGTCGGCGAGGCCGTCCGCCCCGAGGGCGAGGTGCCCGCGCCCTCCCTGATGACCCTGCTCGACGTGTTGGGCGGGCTGCTCGGCGCCGAGGCCGTCCTCGCGGGCCTGCTGCTGCGCGAGCGCACCGGACGCGGGGTCCGGGTGGACTCCTCGCTGCTCGGCGCCGCAGACCTGCTCACCGCCCCGGCCCTGCTCCGCGCCCGGCGCGGGGAGCAGGGCCGCCGGCCTGCGGGCTTCCGTACGCCCCTGCGCACCGCCGACGGCTGGATCGCCCCGGCCGATGCGGACGCCCGCGCCGCGGCCGCCGGCGCCGGTACGCAACGGTTCGCGGAGCTGACCACCGAGGACGCCCTACGGACGCTGCGGGCGCGCGGCCTCGGCGCTACCGCCGTCACCACCGACCTCGCCGACCTGCACCACGACCCGCGCTTCGCCGGCTCGATCAGCCGGGACGCGCACGGTGCCCCCGCCGTTCCCGACCCCTGGAGCTTCGTATGACCGTCGCACTGCACGATCTGCTGCCCGTGGGCCTGCGCCGCTCGTGGGCGGTCGACGGAACCTGCCCCGACCTCGACCTCTACAGCCTCTTCCGGGCCCGCCAGATCTCCGACCTGCACCACACCGCGGTCATCGATTCCAAGGGCAAGCTCTGCTACACCGCGCTCGACCGCAAGGTGCGATGTCTGGCCACCGGCCTCGCGGAGCTCGGCGTACGGCCCGGCGACGTGGTCGGCGTCCAGCTCCCGAACGGCCGCAACGCGGTCATCGCGGACCTGGCGCTGGCCGCCCTCGGAGCGGTGGCCCTGCCCTTCCCCGTGGGCCGGGGCGGCCAGGAGGCCCGCTGCCTGCTGCGCCGTGCCGAGGCCGTCGCGGTGATCGCCGCCGTGGAGCACCGGGGCCACCAGCACGCCGCCGACCTGCGGGACCTGGCCCCCGAACTGCCTGCGCTGCGCCATGTCATCGCGGCCGGCGGGGCGGCGGGCACGGAGCCTGAAGGAACGATTCGGTTCGCGGCGCTGCTGCGCTCCGACCCGGCCGCCTTCGTACCCGCCCGGCCCGACCCCGACAGCGCCGCCCGCATCCTGGTGTCCTCGGGTTCCGAGGCGGAGCCGAAGATGATCGCGTACTCCCACAACGCCCTCGCCGGGGGCCGGGGCAACTTCCTCGCCTCGCTGATGCCCGACGGGACGCCGCCGCGCTGCCTGTTCCTCGTACCGCTCGCCTCCGCCTTCGGCTCCAGCGGCACCGCGGTCACCCTCGCCCGGCACGGCGGAACCCTGATCGTCCTCGACCACTTCACGCCGGAGGCGGCCCTCGCGGCGGTGCGCGAGCACCGGCCCACGCACGTCCTCGGGGTGCCCACGATGATCCGCATGATGCTCGACCGCCTGGAGGCCGAGGCAGCCGGGGGCGGCGCCGCCGAGGTATGGCCGCTCCCCGCACCCACCGCCCTGATCCTCGGCGGCGCCCCCCTCGACGAGACCACGGCCGAGAGCGCGAGCCGCGCCTTCGGCTGCCCGGTCGTCAACCTCTACGGCTCGGCCGACGGGGTCAACTGCCACACCGGACTGGGCGCGACGGCACCGGAGTCCGAGGGCACGGGCATCGCCGCCGGCCGCCCCGACCCCCGGGTCGCCGAGATCCGGATCACCGACACCGAGACGCACGAACGGCTCCCCGACGGCGCGATCGGGGAGATCATCGCGTGCGGCCCCATGACCCCCATGTGCTACGTCGCCTCGCCGGACCTGGACGCCCTGTACCGCACGCCCGAGGGCTGGGTCCGTACCGGCGACCTCGGCTTCATCGACGAGGACGGGGTCCTGCACGTCGTCGGCCGCCTCAAGGACATCGTCATCCGCGGCGGCGCCAACATCAGCCCCGCCGAGGTGGAACGGGAGCTCTCCTCCCACCCCCTCGTCCGCGACGTCGTCTGCGTCGGAGTCCCGGACGAGGTGATGGGCGAACGCCTCGCCGCCTGCGTCGTCCCCCGCGGTGCGCAGTCCCCCACCCTCGACTCCCTGGCCGGACACCTCGCGCTCCGCGGCCTCGACCGCCGCAAGCACCCCGAGCGCCTGCTGCTGATGGCGGAGCTCCCGCTCACCCCGGCCGGCAAGCCCGACCGCGCGGCCCTGCGCGCCCGCCTCGCGAACGGCGCGCCCGTCGCGGGGGCCACCCAGGCTGGCCCCGAGCCCGCCGGCAGCGCCCGTACCGAGCCGGCCACCCCGGCCCGTGCCGGGGCGAGCGCCGGTGCCCCGGCCGCTGCGGCACCCGCCGGGGTGGGCGCGTAGACGAGGGCGGGGCGGCCCCCGGTGGGACCGCCCCGCCCTCCCGGCGTACCGGGGCCCCGGCCCCGTCCGCCGACGCCCCGCTCCGCGCTATCCGGCGGAGCCGCCCGCCTTGGCCATGGCCTTCTTCAGTTCGACCCCCGCGTTGCGGTAGACCGGCAGCAAGTCCAGGTCGTTCCCCGGATAGTTGACGATCTCCACCTGGCGCGCACCGGAGTCGGGCAGGACGATGCCGGTCGACATGTGCGCGTTGTCCAGGACCAGCGTCGGCTTCTTCGCCGACAGCTCGGCCAGCTGCGCCGGGGTCACCGCCTCGGGGCCGTAGGTGCCCACCGTGGTGGCGCCCGCCAGCTTCGCGGACCAGGCGGTGAACACCTGGCTCACGACCGCCGGGCTCTTGCCGCCGGGCCAGGCGGCCTGGACGTCCTTCGCGACCTGCCCGTACTCGGCGTCGAAGTCCGCCGTCCACTTCGCGGCGGCGGCCTGCGTACCGAACAGGGCGCCCAGTCGGGTGACTTCGGCCCTGACCTTGTCGGCGTCGTTGTCGAGGTTCACCTCCACCAGCTTCGCCTTCGACCCGGCGGCCTCCTTGATCTTCGCGGCGTACGGCTCGAACGGCGCGTAGAGCACGAAGTCGGCCCCGGCGACGGCGGCGAGGTCGGAGGGCTTGGGGTCGTAGTCCGGAGCGTGGTGCACGGACTGCGGCACGATCACCTTGACGTCCTGCGCGCCCGCTGCCTTGGCGAAGGCACCTTCCCAGGTGGTCGTCACGACGACGACCGGCTTGCCGCCCTTGGAGGTGTCACCACCACGCCCACCGTCGTCGGTGTCGCTGTCGCCGCAGCCGGTGACCAGGGCCAGTGCCAGGCCCAGTGCCGTGCTCAGTGCGAGGAGGGAAGTGCTGCGGACGCGGGTTCGCGGCGCCATGAGCGGATTCTCCGTTCGGGTACGAGGTGCACCGCGAGGACGAGCGCCCCCGCGGTCAGGACGAGGACGGGCCCGGGGGGCCAGTCCAGCCGGAGGGCGATGAGAAAACCGGTCAGGTTCACGAAGACGCCGATGCCCACCGCCCACCCGGTGATCGATTTCAGCGAGGTGCCCAGCCGGCGCGCGGCCAGGGCGGGCAGCAGGGTCAGCGCGTCGACCAGCAGGGCGCCGGTGAGCTTGATGGCGCCGGCGACCGCGACCGCGACGAGCACGAGCAGGACGGTGGTCAGCGCCCGCACCGGCACGCCGGAACACTGCGCGAGCTCACGGTCGTACAGCAGCAGTGCCACCTCGCGCCGCCGCCACCAGAACAGGCCGGGCACGAGGACGGCCAGCACGCCGAGCACCACGAGATCGGCGCCGCCGACGGACAGGATCGAGCCCCACAGCAGCGCGAACGCGCCCGAGGCGTTCACCCCGGAGACCGCGAGGAGCAGTAGCGCGGCGGCGATCGCCAGGCTCATCAGCAGCCCCATCGCCCCGGACAGCCCGTCCGGGGTCCGGGCCAGTGGCGCGACTCCGGCTCCGGCCAGCGCGCAGGCCACCAGCGCGCACAGCATGGGATCCAGTCCGGTGAGCAGTCCGACGGCGATGCCCAGCAGTGCCACGTGCATCATCGCGAAGCGCACCGGCATGATGTCCAGCCCGACGATGACCACACCGATCACGGGCAGCCCGACGGCGGCCAGCAGCAGGGCGAAGCCCGCCCGCTGTACGGGGGCCAGTTGCAGCAGGGTGCCGAGGTCGGCGGTCGCGAGGGTGGCGGCCGCGAGGGTGGCGCTCACCGGACCTCCCGCAGCCGTCCGGCGGCCATCTCCAGGACCCGGTCGCAGCGTTCAGCGAGCGCCCGGTCGTGCGTCACGACGACGAGCGTCACGGGCAGTGCGGCCAGTACGTCGGCGGCCTCGTCCTGCCCGGCGAAGTCCAGGGCGGCGGTCGGCTCGTCGGCGAGCAGTACGCCGGCCCCCGCGGCCACGCAGCCGATCGCCCGGGCCAGGTACATCCGCTGCAACTGCCCGCCGGACAGGGTGTGCAGCGGCCTTCCGGTCAGCGGCCCCACTCCCAGCCGGTCGGCGGCCTCGGCGGCCGCCCGGGGGTCGCCGCTGCTGGCGAGGAGTTCGCCGCCCAGGAGCGGGAAGCGTCCGGCGGCGGGCTTCTGCGGGATCCACGCGCACGCCCGCCGCCGCCAGGCCGGGTCGCCCGCGCGACCGCCGACCAGGATCTTCCCGCTGACCTGCGGGTGCAGTCCGAGTACGGCGCGCAGCAGGGTGGTCTTGCCCGATCCGTTGGTGCCGGTCAGCGCGACGCGCTCGCCGGCGGCGATCTCCAGGTCGACGCCGGCCACGGCCTCGACCCGCCCGTGCCGGCAGCCCACCCCCTCCATGCGCACGTCCAGCCCGCCCATCCCACATCCCTCCGCTGTCACCGGCCGTCTCTCCGCGTGGAGTTGGTCGGCCGGAAGGGGCTCGTGGTTCCTGCGATCGGCGATCTGCCGGGAGCGGGTGGACACGGGGGTCAGGGCGGTGGCGGGTTCGCGCCGTCCAGCCGGGCGGGACCGGCCATTCCGCACGGGTGTTCCGTTTTCTACAAGCGCCCGGGCCCGCCCCGGGCCATGATCGCGCCGCCACCTCCCGTGGTGATCAACACGTAGGTGATCAAAGGGAGTCGAGCCATGCCCGAGAACGTCCGCACCCCTCGTCGCACCCTGCGCAGCGCCACCCGACGGAGCGCCCTCTGGCACCGCGCCCTGGCGACCGCCGTGGTCCTGGCGGCGACCGGGACCGTCCTCGCCGCCGCCCCGCAGCCCGCCCAGGCCGCGTTGCCGGCGCAGTCGATAGCCGACCCGGTGCACTACTGGAACGACGTGCTGCAGAACGTCTTCCGCAGAGTCGGCGGCGGCCCCGTCCCCATGGCGCGCTCCGCGGCGATGATGAACGCCGCGATCTACGACGCGGAGTCCTCGTACCAGTTGAAGTGGAAGGGCAAGATCACCTCGGAGCCGTACATCAAGGCGGAGAACTACGTGGGCTGGGCCGAGGGCCCGGACGAGGAGGAGCGCGTCATCGGCCGGACGGCCTACAACATCCTCCTCGGCCTCTACGGCAACAAGCAGAGCCGCTACGCGGACCAAACGCAGTACCTCGACGCGCGCTTCCGCGAGCGATTCGGCACCGAGCCCACCGCCGGCGACTTCCTCGACCTGTCCGTGGTCGGCGCGGTGGTCAAGCAGATGACCGACGCCCGCACCGGCGACGGCTCCGACAACCCCCAGGTCTACGTCGGCGACAACAAGCCGGGCGCCTGGCGGCCGACGAGCTACCCGGACATGCCCGATGCCTCCTGCGACGAGGACAGCGACGCGATCAGCCCGTTCTACGGCCAGGTCAAGCCGTTCTCGCTGGCCTCCGGCTCCCAGTTCCGCCCCACCACCCTGACCCAGTTCGGCTCGTACGAGGCCCTGGTGGCGAGCGACGCGTACAAGCAGCAGGTCGAGGCGGTCCGCACGGCCGGCGCCGACAAGCCCACCGCGGCCACCCCGGTGATCAGCCGGACCCCGGACCAGCTCGCCGCCGCCTGGTTCTGGGCCAACGACAACAACGGCACCTACAAGCCGCCGGGCCACATGCTCCAGGCCACCCGCGAGGTCGCCAAGGCCCGTGGCCTCGGGGTCTACGCCAACGCCCGCCTCTTCGCCCTCGTCTCCCTCGCCATGGCCGACACCGGGATCGCGGTCCGCGACGCCAAGTTCGCCACGCCCATCGACCTGTGGCGGCCCGTCTCGGCGGTCCGCGAGGGCGGCCTCGACCCCCAGTGGAAGCCGCTGCTAAAGAGCCCGACGGGCGTCAACGTCAGCCCCTGCTTCCCCGCGTACGTCTCCGGCCACGCCTCCTTCGGCGGAGCCTGGGCCGGGGTCATGAAGCGCTACTTCGGCAGCGACAACATCTCCTTCGACCTCACCACCGACGAACCGCAGGCTCCGATCAAGACCCGCCACTTCACCAGCTTCAGCGCGGCCGGCAAGGAGGACGCCGACAGCCGCATCTGGCTCGGCGTCCACTACCCGTGGGACGCCACGGACGGCCTCGCCCTCGGCGAAAAGGTCGCGAACCAGGTCTTCACCACCAAGCTCCGCACCCTCTGAGTCCCTCCCGGCCGGATGCCGTAAGCCTTTCGTCATCCGGCCGGGCCTGGTCCCGCCCCGCGCCCGCGCGTTGAATGCCCATGACGGCCGGATGCCCATGATGCCCGGCCTGCCGCACGCGAGGAAGGGCCCGACGAGTGACACAGAACCAGCCGCAGAACCCGGCGAAGAAGCGGGGCGTACGCAGGCTCCTGACCGTCCTGGCCCTCCCGGCTGCCCTCCTGCTGGGCCTCGGCCTGTACTGGTTCCAGCCGTGGAAGCTCTGGCAGGACGCGACGGTCCACGAGTCCCTCCCGGCGGCGGCCCCCTCCGCGGCCGCACCCTCGGCCGCCCTCTCGCCCACCGCCTCGCCCACCGCCCCGGCGGCCCCGCAGACCCTCGCCCAGGGCTCGCTGATCAGCCACGAGCACACCACCACGGGCACCGCGAAGCTCATCCGGCTCCCGGACGGCTCCCACACCCTGCGCCTGGAGAACCTCGACACCAGCAACGGCCCGGACCTGCGGGTCTGGCTGACGGACGCCCCGGTGAAGGAGGGCACGGCGGGCTGGCGGGTCTTCGACGACGGCAAGTACGTCAGCCTGGGCAAGCTCAAGGGCAACAAGGGCGATCAGAACTACGCGATCCCGGCCGACGTGAACCCGTCCGACTACGCCGGCATCACCATCTGGTGCGACCGCTTCGACGTCTCCTTCGGCGCGGCGCCCCTCACGACCGTGTGACCGGCGACGGCCCGGAGCAGAAGAAGGCGGAGGCCCTCACCGCCCTCGAGGCCACCACGCCGGAGACGCCCGCCCTCAACGGGAAGATCGAGATCACCGGCCGCCCCCCTGGTGACACTGCCGCGGCCGGGCGGCCGCCGCCTCGTAGCGGGAGAATGCCCTCATGACGACCCCCGCGACCCCGATGGACACCGTCACGCTGGAGCGCCGCATCACGGCCCGCCCCGAAACCGTCTTCGGCTTCTTCACCGACCGGGAGAAGTGGCTGTCCTGGATGGGCGCCGACGGTACGTTCTCCTTCGAGCCCGGCGGCTCGTACCGCACCCGGGTCACCGGGGAGGACGTGGCCTCCGGCCGCTTCCTGACGGTCGACCCGCCCGCGCGGCTCGTCTTCACCTGGGGCTGGGAGCAGGGCGGCCCGCCCGTCGCGGCCGTCTCCACCAGGGTGGAGATCACCCTGGAACCCACCGACCGGGGCACCCTGCTCCACCTGATCCACAGCGGCCTGCCCACCTCGGAGGCGTGCGAGGCGCACGCGGAGGTCTGGCAGCACTACGTCGACCGCCTCGCCCTCCGCGCCGAAGGCGTCAACCCCGGCCCGGACTCATGGACGCACCAGCCCAGGGTCTGACCGTCCGGTGCCCCCTCAGTTCCCCGGCGACAGTTCGCCGCTGAGCGTTCCGTGCATGCGGGCGCTGTACTCGTTCAGGCCCGTGATCTCGACGCTCTTGCCGCGTTGGCGGTACTTCTCCTCGATGGCATCGAGTGCGGCGACGGAGGACGCGTCCCAGACGTGGGCGCCGGAGAGGTCGATGACGACCTTGCCGGGGTCGCCCGCATAGTCGAACTGCCCGACCAGATCGTTGGACGAGGCGAAGAACAGTTCGCCGGTGACCGAGTACACCACCATGCCCCCGTCGGGGTCGGTCACGGAGGTGACGTTCGCCAGGTGCGCGACCCGCTTGGCGAAGATGACCATCGCGGTGACCGACCCGGCCACGACGCCGACGGCGAGGTTGTGCGTGGCGACCACGCAGGCCACGGTCAGCACCATGACGGTGATCTCGCCGGCCGGCATGCGCTTCAGCGTCTTCGGGGCGATGGAGTGCCAGTCGAAGGTGGCGAAGCAGACCATCACCATGACGGCGACGAGCGCCGCCATCGGAATCTCGGAGACGACCGGCCCGAAGACGATGCACAGCACCATGAGGAACACGCCGGCGAGGAAGGTCGACAGCCGGGTCCGGGCCCCCGACACCTTCACGTTGATCATCGTCTGCCCGATCATGGCGCAGCCGCCCATGCCGCCGAAGAACCCGGTGACGATGTTCGCGATGCCCTGGCCGACGGACTCCCGCGTCTTCGAGGACCGGGTGTCGGTGATCTCGTCCACCAACTTCGCCGTCATCAGCGACTCCATCAGCCCGACCACCGCCATGGCCAGCGCGTACGGGGCGATGAGCGTCAGCGTGTCCAGGGTGAACGGCACGTCCGGCAGACCGGGCACGGGCAGCGACGACGGCAGGGCGCCCTTGTCCCCGACGGTCGGCACAGCGATCCCCGCGGCCACGGTGATGGCGGTGAGGATGACGATGGACACGAGCGGGGCCGGGACCACCTTGGTGACCTTCGGGAAGAACACCATCAGCCCGAGCCCGCCGGCGAGCAGCGGGTAGACGGCCCACGGCACGTTCCGCATCTCGGGGACCTGGGCCATGAACACGAGGATGGCGAGGGAGTTGACGAAGCCGACCATCACCGAACGCGGTACGAACCGGATCAGCTTCGCCACCCCGAGGGCCCCGAGCACGATCTGGAAGACACCGCCGAGGATCACAGCCGCCACCAGGTAACCCAGCCCGTGCTCACGGTTCAGCGGCGCGATCACGAGCGCCACGGCACCCGTCGCGGCGGAGATCATGGCAGGCCGCCCGCCGACGACCGAGATCACCACGGCCATCGTGAACGAGGAGAACAGCCCGATCGCCGGATCCACCCCGGCGATGACCGAGAAGGAGATCGCCTCGGGTATCAGCGCCAGAGCGACGACCAGACCACCCAACACCTCGGTCCGCAAGACCTTGGGCGACACCCACGCAGGCCGCGCGGACAGGGGAGCGGGGGAGGAAGACACGGGCACGGACCTCAGGTTCGGCGAGAACACCCGAGCCGACGGGCGGGGTGCGCGGAGAACAGTCTCCAGAGACGCAGGAAGGGCCTGACCCGCGATGCGGATCAGACCCTTGACCTGGTCTTACGAAGTCGGGGTGGCGGGATTTGAACCCACGACCTCTTCGTCCCGAACGAAGCGCGCTGCCAAGCTGCGCTACACCCCGATGTCCACCCTTGCAGCGCTTGCTGCCCTGGCGACATCGATTACTTTAGCGGACCCTCGGCCGGAGACGAAATCCGGTTTTCGCGCGGCGGGCGGTAGCGGTCCGCCGCGACCAGGGCCAGGCCGAGGGCGTAGAAGGCGAGGCCCAGGACCACCGCGTTCAGCGCGACCTTGGCGTAGCCGTACTGGGCGGCGTCGATGAAGGGGTACGTGTAGCGGCTCGGGACGCCGGGGGAGAGCAGGGCGCCGCGGATCAGCGCGAAGACCACGTAGAGCAGGGGGTACGCCAGCCACTGCGCGGCGTAGCGCGGGCGCAGGGTGCGGGGGGCGGTCAGGAAGAGGAAGTCCAGGACCGCGCCGATGGGGGTGACCGTGTGGAGGAGCTGGTTGGAGACGGCCTTCGCCCCGGAGAGCTTGTCGAGGGTCTCGAGCACGTTGAAGGGGCTCGACGGGTTGGCCAGGATCAGGTGGAAGACCAGACCGGTGATCAGGATGAAGAGGAGGACACCGCCCCGCCAGAAGGGGGCCACGTCCGGCTCGCGCCGGCGGACGCGGTGGGCGGAGAGTCCGAAGACGACCGCGACCAGGATGTTCGTCCAGATCGTGAAGAAGCTCAGGACCACGGGCACGCTGCCGTACGCGCACTCGATGACCAGGCCGGTGCCGGCCGCGGCCGCGATCAGCGCGCGGAAGGCGACGGTCGTGTGACGGAGTGCGCCGGGTGTGATCATCTTGTCAACGTACCCGGCGCGACCGCCCGCCCTAGGCCTTCGGGGTGAGCGTCAGCAGTGTCGCCTCGGGCGGGCACGCGAAGCGCACCGGGGTGAAGCGGTTGGTCCCGCAGCCCGCCGATACGTGGAGGTACGCGCGCTGCCCCTGCGTCTCGTGCGTCGAGAGGCCCTTCACCCGCTTGGTGTCCAGGTCGCAGTTGGTGACGAGCGCCCCGTAGAAGGGGATGCACAGCTGCCCGCCGTGCGTGTGGCCGGCCAGGATCAGCGGGTACCGGTCGGCGGTGAAGGCTTCGAGGACGCGCAGGTACGGGGCGTGGACGACCGCCATCGAGAAGTCCGCGTCCGCCTCCGGCCCACCCGCGACCTTCGCGTACCGGTCGCGCTTGATGTGCGGGTCGTCGAGGCCGGTGAAGGCCAGCTCCAGCCCGTCGAGCTTGAGCCGTCCCCGGGTGTTGGTGAGGTTCAGCCAGCCGGCCGCGTCGAAGGCGTCCCGCATCCCCTCCCACGGGTTGTGGACGGCTCCGACGACCGGTGCGTTGCCGTTCAGCCCGTGCCGACCCTGGGTCTTCTCGATCAGGTAGCGCCCGGGATTGCGCATCCGGGGCCCGTAGTAGTCGTTCGAGCCGAAGACGTACACGCCGGGGAAGTCCATCAAGGGGCCGAGCGCGTCGAGCACTTCCGGCACGCCCTCCGTGTCGGAGAGGTTGTCGCCCGTGTTCACCACGAAGTCGGGGCGCAGCCCGGCGAGCGACTGGAGCCAGGCGCGCTTCTTGCGCTGCCCGCCGACCATGTGGATGTCCGAGACCTGCAGGACGCGCAACGGGCGCATTCCTTGCGGGAGCACGGGGACCGTGACCCGGCGCAGGCGGAAGGACCGCGCCTCGAAACCGGCGGCATAGGCCAGACCGGCGGCCCCGGCCGCGGCGATGCCGGCGGTGACCTTCAGGGGTACTCCGTAACGCGCACGCATGCCCTCATGTTCGCAGACCCGGCAAGCACGCCGGGAAACCGGCGGGCGCCGGAGCCCCCGTACCTGGCAGACTCGGGGCATGACCACGCTCAAGGCCAAGCTCCAGGAAGACCTCACCACCGCCATCCGCGCGCGAAACGAGCTCGCCTCGTCCACGCTGCGCCTGACCCTCTCCGCCATCACCAACCAGGAAGTCGCGGGCAAGGAAGCCCGGGTGCTCTCCGACGAGGAAGTCCTCAAGGTGATCGCCAAGGAGGCGAAGAAGCGCCGCGAGGCCGCTGATGCCTTCGCGCAGGGTGGCCGTCCCGAGCAGGCCGCGCGGGAGACCGCCGAGGGCGAGTTCCTCGACACCTACCTCCCCAAGCAGCTCGGCGAGGCCGAGCTCGACGCGATCGTGGCGCAGGCCGTCGAGGAGGCCAAGGCGGCGGGCGCCGAGGGGCCGCGGGCCATGGGCGCCGTGATGAAGATCGTGAACCCGAAGGTCGCGGGTCTGGCGGAGGGCGGGCGCGTCGCCGCCGCCGTCAAGAAGCACCTGTCCTAGTACGCGGTTCCGTGCGCGGTTGCGTACGCGGTTCCCGCAAGGGAAACAGGGAGGGCCCCCACCGATCCGGATGCGGATCTGGTGGGGGCCCTCCCTCGCTTTTCGCTACGGGGCCTACGGGGCCCACGGCGCCTAGTCGCGGCCGCCGATGAACCCCGGCGGGATCGTGATCCCGCCGAGCGGGTCGTCCCCGCCGGTGCCGCCCGTGCCGCCCGTGTTCCCGCCGGTGGGGCCGGCGGCGGTCGCCCCGCCGGGCCGCCCGTCACCGGGCTTGCCGTCGCGGCCGGGCTTGGCCGGCTTGTTGGGCTTGCCGCTGGGCTTGCCGCCGGCGGCCGGGCTCGGGGTGTCGGGGATGTTCACCGTGGTGAAGCCGGGGGCCTCGCGGCCGGAGAGCGCGCCGGAGACCGCCTGCTTCCAGATCGGGCCGGGCAGGCCACCGCCGAAGACCTTGTCATAGTACTGGCCGCCGATGGTGATGTTCTCCATCGACACCTGCTTGGCGCCGCCGGAGCCGACCCAGGTCGCGCCGGACATGTTCGGGGTGTAGCCGACGAACCAGGCGTTGTAACGGCTGTCGGTGGTACCCGTCTTGCCCGCGCTCTGCCGGTCGGTCAGACCCGACTGCTGGCCCGTACCGGAGTCGACCACGCCGAGCAGCAGCGTGTTGATGGTGTCGGCGGTCCGCTCGGTCATCGCGCGGCCGCACTTGGACTTCGGCACCGTCAGCGCCTTGCCGTGCGAGTCGGTGATCGACTCGATGGAGACCGGGGTGCAGTACACGCCGCGGTTGGCGAAGGTGGCGTAGGCGTTGGCCATGGTCAGCGGGGACATGCCCTCACTGCCGAGTGCGATGGCCGGGACCTCGGGGAGCTTGGCGCCGTTGGCCGGGATCACGCCGAGCTTGGTGGTCATCTCGGTGACGGGGCACAGGCCGATCTCGGAGATCATCTCGACGAAGTAGGTGTTGACCGACTTGGCCATCGCCTCCTTCATCCCGTACGGGCCGACCTCGGACTCGGTCTCGTTCTCCACCTTCGCGCTGCCGGTGTTGACCCAGGGCTTGTCGCCGCAGGTCCGCACCGGGCTCGGGTAGTCCATGTCGTACGGGGACTGGTACATCTTCGTCGGCGGCAGCCCGCCCTCGAGGGCCGCGGCCGCGACGAACGCCTTGAAGGTGGAGCCGGTCGGGAAGCCGAAGTTCGAGCCGCCCATCTTCTTGTCCACCGAGAAGTTGATCTGGGTCTCGTTCTTGCCGAAGCCGTACGGCTTGGACTGGCCCATGGCGAGGACCCGCCCGGTGCCGGGCTGGACGAGGGTGACGGCCGTCGCGACCTTGTCGTCCTGGTCCACGTGGTCCTTGATGGACTCGTTGACGGAGTCCTGCGACTGCGGGTCCAGGGTCGTGCGGACCGTCAGGCCGCCCTGGTTCCAGACCTTCGCCCGCTCCTCGCGGGTCTTTCCGAAGGCGGTGTCGTCGAGGAAGGTGTTGCGCACGAAGTCGCAGAAGAAGCCCGCGCCCTTGACTGCGGTGATGCAGCCGTTCTTCGGCTTGGTCACCTTCAGCTGGAGCGGCTTCGCCTTCGCCGCGTCCGCCTCGGCCTGCGAAATGTTCTTCACGTCGGCCATGCGCTGGAGGACGATGTTGCGGCGCTTCGTCGCCTCCTGCGAGTCGTTCACCGGGTCGTACCGGCTCGGCGACTGCACCACGCCCGCCAGCATCGCCGACTCGTCCAGGGTCAGGTCCTTGGCGGGCTTGCTGAAGTAGCGCTGGGCCGCGGATTCGATTCCGTACGCCTGCTGCCCGAAGTACGTGATGTTGAGGTAGTTCTCGAGGATCTTCTGCTTCCCGAGCTCCTCCTCGACCTGGATCGAGTACTTCAGCTCGCGGATCTTGCGCCCGAGGCTCTTCTCCTGTGCCTCGCGCACCTTCGTCTCGTCGTCGCCGGCTTCCTCGACGAAGACGTTCTTCACGTACTGCTGCGTCAGCGTCGATGCGCCCTGCGCCGCCCCGCCCTCCTGGGCATTGCGGTTGACCGCACGCAGGATGCCCTTGAGGTCGATCGCGCCGTGTTCGTAGAAACGGGAGTCCTCGATCGCGACGATGGCCTTCTGCATGTACGGGGAGATGGCCGTGATGGGGACCACCTGCCGGTCACGCGAATAGACCGTGGCGATCAAGCCACCCTCGGAGTCCAGAATCGTGGTGCGCTGGCTCAACGGAGGTGTCTTGAGATTGGCCGGGATCTCATCGAACCCCTCGACCGTGCCCTTGGCCGCGAGCCCCAGGGCGCCGGCGCCCGGGATCGCGATGCCCGCGAGCACAACTCCGGAGAGAACGGACACACCGAGGAACTTGGCGGCCTGCTGTGGCCCCGTGAGCCCGCCGCCCGAGCGCTTCTTTCCCATAGAGGGCAGCCTACGTTCTCATTCGCCGGACACGCGCGAATGCCTTGGCCTAAGCTGTCCCCAACTGTCACAGCAGTGCGGTGGGACATCAACCCCTCGGCTTGTTTTTCACCCTTCCCGAATGGGGTGGACGCATGTCCGAATCTCGCCTCCTGTGATCAGCATGCCTCGTCGATTTCACCCAAATCGCCGGAATGGTCGGGCATGTCGCAGGATCACTCCGTCGGGTGATCTGCCGCTTACCCATAGTCCGTTCGGACCATTCAAGATTGGGCCCGTCGGGGGTGTTGCACTGTGCCCACCTTCCGTAACGTCCTCAACTGGCAGCGGTGAATATGCCGCTACCGCCGTGGGGGAGCCTCGATTCGGGAGAGGACGGCGCCGGGATGGGCTGGGTTACCGACTGGAGTGCGCAGGCAGCCTGCCGCACTACCGATCCGGATGAACTGTTCGTTCAAGGAGCGGCACAGAACAGGGCCAAGGCGGTGTGCACCGGATGTCCGGTGCGGACCGAGTGCCTGGCCGACGCGCTCGACAACCGTGTCGAGTTCGGAGTGTGGGGCGGAATGACCGAGCGGGAGCGACGTGCGCTGTTGCGCCGGCGTCCCACCGTCACCTCGTGGAGGCGACTGCTCGAAACCGCACGCACGGAGTACGAGCGCAGTACGGGCATCCTCACCATGGATGACGATGAGGAGATCGGTGTTCCGTACGAGACGTACGCGGCAGCCGGGTAGACCACCTGGGCACCCGTCGTAGGAACGCCTACGCTCCGGCCGGAACCCCGGCCGCGAGTCGCTCTCCGATGGCCCGCAGCCCGGCGAGGTCGTGCACGTCGCCGGGCAGGGCGGCCACTTCGGCCACCGCCACCTCGGGGTGCAGCGAGGTGAAGCGGTCACGCGTGCGCTGTTCGCGCGCGATGACCTGCATGCGCTCCGCGTGCAGGCGCAGCAGTCCTGCCGTGATCACGTCCACGTCGGCGTCCGCGCCGGCGTCTACGGTGTCGGCGCCGATCTCTCGCTCGGTGCGGGCGGCGGTGTCGGTGTCCGTCTCCGTGTCGGTTTCCGTGGAGTCACGAAGTCCAGCTTTCCCGGACTCCTGATCCACAATGCCGCCTTCTTCAAGATTCTCCGCGGCGGCCAACGCCCGCTCCGCGGAGAGCTGTTCGGCGTCGCTGCCATGTACCCGGTTCAGTACGAGCCCGGCCAGCGGCATCCGTTCCGCGGCCAGCCGCTCGACGAAGTACGCGGCCTCGCGCAGCGCGTCCGGTTCGGGCGCGGAGACCACGAGGAAGGCCGTACCGGGAGCCTGGAGGAGCTGGAAGGTCGCGTCCGCGCGGGTGCGGAAGCCGCCGAACATCGTGTCCATGGCGGCCACGAAGGTCTGTACGTCCTTCAGCAGCGAGGCACCCATCAGCTTGCTCAGCGTGCCCGTCATCATCGACATGCCGACATTGAGGAACTTCATCCCCGCCCGGCCGCCCACCTTCGCCGGAGCCATCAGCACCCGGATGAACTTCCCGTCCAGGAAGGACCCCAGGCGCCCCGGCGCGTCCAGGAAGTCCAGCGCGGACCGGCTCGGCGGGGTGTCCACCACGATCAGGTCCCAGTCGTCCCGGGCCCGCAGCTGCCCCAGCTTCTCCATCGCCATGTACTCCTGCGTGCCCGCGAAGCCGGCCGACAGGGACTGGTAGAAGGGGTTGGTGAGGATGGCCTGCGCCCGTTCGGGGTCGGAGTGGCCCTCGACGATCTCGTCGAAGGTCCGCTTCATGTCGAGCATCATGGCGTGCAGTTCGCCGCCGTCCCCGGACACCCCGGAGACCTTGCGGGGGGTGTTGTCGAGCGAGTCGATCCCCATCGACTGGGCCAGCCTGCGTGCCGGGTCGATGGTCAGGACGACCACCTTGCGCCCGCGCTCGGCCGCCCGCACCCCGAGCGCCGCGGCGGTGGTGGTCTTGCCGACCCCGCCCGCCCCGCAGCACACGATGATCCGGGTCTGCCGGTCGTCCAGCAGTCGGTCGACGTCGAGCCGCGGGGGAGCGTCCATCGTCGCCTTCATGGTCCGGGCCTCGCTCATTCCTCGCCCACCTGCTTCCGGAGCTCCGCGGCGAGCCCGTAGAGCCCGGCCAGGTCCATCCCCGCACCGAGCAGGGGGAGTTCGTACGTCGGCACGTCCAGCCCCGCCAGTACGGTGCGCTGGGTGCGCTCCAGCTCCACCCGGCTCGCGTGCTCCGAGGCCTGCGCGAGCAGCGGGTCCACCAGCCGTTCGGCCAGACCGCCGCGCCGGGCGCTGCCGAGGCCGGCCCGGGACAGCGCCCGGGAGACATCGGAGCGCCGCTCGCCGGCGGCGGCGCGCAGGGCGTCCTCGTCGAGGTGGTGCGGCCGGACCATGTTGACGACGACCCGCCCCACCGGCAGGCCCGCCTGCCGGAGTTCGGCGATCCCGTCGGCGGTCTCCTGGACGGGCATCTCCTCGAGCAGGGTGACCAGGTGCACGGCCGTCTCGGGGGACTTGAGCACCTTCATGACGGCCTGCGCCTGGTTGTGGATCGGCCCGAACCGGGCCAGGCCCGCCACCTCGTCGTTGACGTTCAGGAAGCGGGTGATCCGCCCGGTCGGCGGAGCGTCCATGATCACGTGGTCGTAGACGAAACGGCCGGCCTTGTCCTTGCGCCGGACCGCCTCGCAGGCCTTGCCCGTCAGGAGCACGTCCCGCAGGCCCGGCGCGATGGTCGTCGCGAAGTCGATGGCGCCGAGCTTCTTGAGGGCGCGGCCGGCCGAGCCGAGCTTGTAGAACATCTGGAGGTAGTCCAGGAGCGCCCGCTCCGCGTCGATGGCGAGCGCGTAGACCTCCCCGCCGCCCGAGGCGACGGCGATCTTCCGGTCCTCGTAGGGGAGCGCCTCCGCCCCGAAGACCTGGGCGAGGCCCTGCCTGCCCTCGACCTCCACCAGAAGAGTCCGTCTGCCCTCGCGTGCGAGGGCGAGCGCGAGTGCCGCGGCGACCGTGGTCTTGCCGGTGCCGCCCTTGCCGCTGACCACCTGGAGCCTGCTCACAGGGCCCGAGCCTAATTCCTCCCGGGCGGCGGCGGTGGTGGCGGGGCCCCGCACGGCAGGCACTACGCTCGCTCCCATGACCAAGAAGTTCGAATACGCGACCGTCCCGCTGCTGGTCCACGCCACCAAGCAGATCCTGGACACCTGGGGCGAGGACGGCTGGGAGCTCGTCCAGGTCGTCCCCGGGCCGAACAACCCCGAGCAGCTCGTGGCCTACCTGAAGCGGGAGAAGGCGGCATGAGCGGAGTCGTCGAGGCGAGGCTGGCCGAACTCGGCCTGACCCTGCCCGAGGTCGTCCCGCCGCTGGCCACGTACCAGCCGGCCGTCCGGTCGGGTGCCTACGTGTACACCGCGGGCCAGCTCCCGATGGTCAAGGGCAACCTGCCGGTCACCGGCAAGGTCGGCGCCGAGGTCTCGGCGGAGCAGGCCAAGGAACTGGCCGCGACCTGCGCGCTGAACGCGCTCGCCGCGGTGAAGTCCGTCGTCGGCGACCTCGACAAGATCGCGCGCGTCGTGAAGGTGGTGGGCTTCATCGCCTCCGCCCCCGACTTCACCGCCCAGCCGGGCGTGTTGAACGGCGCGAGCGAGCTGCTGGGCGCCGTCCTCGGCGACAAGGGCGTCCACGCCCGCAGCGCGGTCGGCGTGGCGGTCCTCCCGCTGGACGCCCCGGTCGAGATCGAGATCCAGGTCGAGCTGGTCCCGGGAGCCTGACGAGCCTGACCTCAGCGTCTGCCCCGGAGGGGCTGAATCTTGCCCGCAGGGCAAATTCAGCCCCTCCGGCGTTTGCTTTTCAGCCGTCCGGCGTTTGAGGACCGGGGTCTGGGGCGGAGCCCCAGGGTCTTTGCGGGTCCGGGCAGCGCCCGGGGAACGGTGGAAGGGCGGGCCGGGGACTTCGCCCCGCGCAGCGGCAAGGGTCGCTGCGGGGACTTCGCCCCGCGCAGCGGCAAGGGTCGCTGCGGGGACTTCGCCCCGCGCAGGCGGCACCTCCGCAGCCGGGCAGCGCCCCCGCGCAGCGGGGTCTCCGAGGGCACCCCTCGAACATCGGCCCGGATGGCCGTAGCATCCCGCCATGCCGAATGGTCAGTACGGTCAGCAAGAGACCTCCGCAGGAGGTCAGTGGTACCCGCCGGAGTGGCCCGACCGGATCCGCGCGCTCGCGGACGGCGCGCTCACCCCGACGGAACCCAGGCGCGCCGCCACCGTGATGCTGCTGCGCGACACCCCCGACGGCCCCGCCGTGCACATGCTGCGCCGCCGGGTCGAGATGGCCTTCGCCGGAGGCGCCTACGCGTACCCCGGCGGCGGCGTGGACCCCCGCGACGAGGACCACCGCATCGGCTGGGCCGGCCCGAGCCGTGCCGAGTGGGCCGAGCGGATGGGCACCGACCCCGCCACCGCCCAGGCGATCGTCTGCGGAGCCGTCCGCGAGACCTTCGAGGAGGCCGGGGTCCTGCTCGCGGGCGAGTCCGCGGACACCGTCGTCGGCGACACCACCGGCGAGGACTGGGAGGCCGCCCGCGCGGCCCTGGTCGCCCGTGAGCTGTCCTTCGCCGAGTTCCTCGACCGCCGGGGCCTCGTCCTGCGCTCCGACCTGCTCGGCGCGTGGGCCCGCTGGATCACCCCGGAGTTCGAGCCGCGCCGGTACGACACCTGGTTCTTCGTCGCGGCCCTCCCCGAAGGCCAGCGCACCCGCAATGCCTCCACCGAGGCCGACCGCACGGTCTGGATCCGTCCCGCCGACGCCGCCGCCGGCTACGACAAGGGCGAGCTGCTGATGATGCCGCCCACCATCACCACCCTGCGCTCCCTGGAGCCGTACGGGAGCCCCGCCGAGGCCCTCGCCGCGGCCGGGGCCCAGGACCTGACCCCGGTCCTCGCCCGGGCCGCCCTGGAGGGCGGGGAGCTCGTGCTCAGCTGGCCGGGCCACGACGAGTTCACCAAGCGCGTCCGCCTCACGCACCCGGGCCCCGCCCGGCCCGCCCCGGCGGAGCCCGGCAGCGAGAAGCCCGCTCCGGCGGAGCCCGGCCCCGAGAACCCGGGAGGAGCCCCCGCATGACGGATGCCGCCGCCCTGCCCGGCCAGCCCCGCGGAATGGTCGCCTCCGGACCGGCCACCGCCCGCGCGGTGAACGTCCTGGCCCCGAACGCCTCCCCGATGACCCTCGACGGCACCAACACCTGGCTCGTCTCCGAGCCCGGCTCCGACCTGGCCGTGGTGATCGACCCCGGCCCGCTGGACGACGTACACCTGCGCGCGGTGATCGACGCCGCCGAGAAGGAGGGCAAGCGGGTAGCGCTCACCCTCCTCACCCACGGACACCCGGACCACGCGGAGGGCGCGGCCCGCTTCGCCGAGCTGACCCGGTCTAAGGTCCGCGCCCTGGACCCGGCCCTGCGCCTGGGCGACGAGGGCCTGGCCGCCGGGGACGTCATCCGCACGGGCGGCCTGGAACTGCGCGTGGTTCCGACGCCCGGCCACACCGCGGACTCGCTCTGCTTCCACCTGCCGGCCGACCGGGCGGTCCTGACCGGCGACACGATCCTGGGCCGCGGCACCACGGTCGTCGCGCACCCCGACGGGCGGCTCGGCGACTACCTGGACTCCCTGCGCCGGCTGCGCTCGCTGACGGTCGACGACGGGGTCCACACGGTCCTCCCGGGGCACGGGCCGGTCCTGGACGACGCGCAGGGCGCGGTGGAGTTCTACCTCGCCCACCGGGCGCACCGGCTCGCGCAGATCGAGACGGCGGTCGAGAACGGCCTGACCACCCCCGAGGCGGTCGTCGCCCACGTCTACGCGGATGTGGACCGGTCCCTGTGGCCGGCCGCGGAATGGTCCGTACGCGCACAGCTGGAGTACCTGACGGAGCACGGGCTGATCCCCGGGAACCCGGAGTGAGCGGGCCGCGGGCGCGCTAGGGCCTGTCGTCAAACTCCCTTCTGCCTCGCCCTTCTGCCTCGCCCTTCGGGCGACGACGGGAGTTTGACGACAGGCCCTAGGCCGGACGGGGCGTCTTCGTCCCGTGCCGGGCCGTGTACTCGTCCGCGAGCCACGGCCCGAGGTCCTCGACGTAGGCGCGCAGCACGGCCGGGTCGGCGACCGGGTCCAGCGCGGCGGCGGCCGCGGCCCGCATCTGGTCGGCGCGCTCGGGGTAGTACTGCGCGAACACCTCCGCCGACTCGGTGAGGTCGCTGGTCCAGCCGCCCCACCGCGGCATGACGAGGGTGAACCCGGTCCGCACGAGGTGCCGCGAGACGCCCCTGCACAGCTTGCGGTACTCCTCCGGCGTGGCCGCCTCCCGGATCCGCTCGCGCACCCGGGGCAGCAGCTCGGCGAGGTCGCCGTTGGTCTCGCGGGCGAGCAGGCCGTCCGGTCGGTAGCGGGGCAGGTGCTCGGCCAGGTCCGCGCCGAGCAGCGGGGTGCACAGGCAGGCGAGGAACCAGCCCAGGTCGTAACGTTCCTGCTCGCTCAGCAGCCGGTCCTTGCCGTACAGCAGGATCCCGACCCCGTCGATCTCCGCGAACTCCTCGTCGAGGCTGCGCGCCAGTGCCTCGGTGGTGTCGCGGTCCTCCCCGCCGGGTGCGTGCTGCAGGGCGATCAGCAGGTCCAGGTCGGACCGCCCGGGCCGGGCCGTGCCGCGCGGCACGGACCCGTACAGGTAGGCGCTGTGCAGCCGTCGCCCGTACGCCTCCGCGATCCGCTCCCGCGCGGCGGCGACGAGCCCCCGGAACTCGGCCTGCACCTGCCCGAGCGAGCCTTCGCGCTCGAAGTACCCGTACGCGTCGAGGCCTCTGTGCTCCATGGGTCCACTGTGCACAATCCAGCCTCTCCGGCGTTCGAGGCACGGGGGTTCGGGGGCGGAGCCCCCGCAACGGCGCCGCAGGAACACGCAAAGGGGCCCCGCCCGACCGGGCAGGACCCCTCAAACGGCTAAGACCAGCGTCAGCGTGACCGCTTCGCGAGCCGCTCCACGTCCAGAAGAATCACCGCACGCGCCTCCAGGCGGAGCCATCCGCGTCCCGCGAAGTCGGCCAGCGCCTTGTTCACGGTCTCGCGCGACGCGCCGACGAGCTGGGCCAGCTCCTCCTGCGTGAGGTCGTGCACGACGTGGATGCCCTCCTCCGACTGCACGCCGAAGCGGCGCGACAGGTCGAGGAGCGCACGGGCCACGCGGCCCGGAACGTCGGAGAAGACCAGGTCGGACATCTGGTCGTTGGTCTTGCGCAGGCGCCGCGCGACGGCGCGCAGCAGCGCGGTCGCCACCTCGGGCCGGGCGTTCAGCCAGGGCTGGAGGTCTCCGTGACCCAGACCCAGCAGCTTGACCTCGGTCAGCGCGGTGGCGGTGGCGGTGCGCGGGCCCGGGTCGAACAGCGACAGCTCGCCGATCAGCTCTCCGGGGCCGAGGACGGCCAGCATGTTCTCGCGGCCGTCGGGGGAGGTGCGGTGCAGCTTCACCTTGCCCTCGGTGACGACGTAGAGCCGGTCACCGGGGTCGCCCTCGTGGAACAGGGCGTCACCACGTGCGAGGGTCACCTCGCCCATGGAGGCGCGGAGCTCCGCGGCCTGCTCGTCATCGAGCGCCGCGAAGAGCGGGGCACGCCGCAGTACGTCGTCCACGAGTCTCTCTCCTATGTCGACCAGCCGGGGGATCGCTCCCCCATTTTGCCGGACGGCTCAAACAGTGCGATCAATCACGTTCATCACAAGGATGCCGGACGTACGGGTGTGCTGTGCGGCGAGAGGCCGATCGGGGTGGTGTTACCTGAGGTCCGGGGCCGTCGTCGTCGCCGTGTCCCGGACCGGCCGGGTGTCCAACAGGCCGGTGAGAGCACAGGCCAAGGGGTCCGGGGGAGTGACGACCACAGCAAATTCAGCCGTGGGCGAACACGCCCCGGTGGGAGCCCTCCCGGAGCAGTCACCCCCGCTTCCGGGCAAAACTTGGGCCAAGAAACCCCGGCCGGGCGGAGGTCACGTCCGGCCACGGGCGGAGGGCTGTGCGGCGTAGCCTTCGGGGATGGCAGAGAGCAAGGTCAAGAAGGCCGGGGCGAAGCCGGAGAGCCATCTGGCGATGGTGCGGCGGGCGCGCAGGATCAACCGCGAGCTGGCGGAGGTCTACCCGTACGCACACCCGGAGCTCGACTTCCGCAACCCCTTCGAACTGCTGGTCGCCACCGTCCTGTCCGCGCAGACGACCGACCTGCGCGTGAACCAGACGACCCCGGCCCTCTTCGCCGCGTACCCGACCCCCGAGGACATGGCCGGAGCCGATCCGGAGGCGCTGGAGGAGATCATCCGGCCGACCGGGTTCTTCCGGGCCAAGGCCAAGTCCCTGCTCGGCCTCTCGCAGGCGCTGCGCGACAACTTCGGCGGCGAGGTCCCGGGCCGGATCGAGGACCTGGTGACGCTGCCGGGGGTCGGCCGCAAGACGGCCAACGTCGTCCTCGGCAATGCCTTCGGCGTTCCCGGAATCACGGTCGACACCCACTTCGGGCGGCTGGTGCGGCGCTGGAAGTGGACCGAGCAGGAGGACCCGGAGAAGGTCGAGGCGGAGATCTGCGCGATCTTCCCGAAGAGCGAGTGGACGATGCTCTCGCACCGCGTCGTCTTCCACGGCCGCCGGATCTGCCATTCCCGCAAGCCCGCCTGCGGGGCCTGCCCGATCGCACCGCTCTGCCCGGCCTACGGGGAGGGCGAGACCGACCCGGAGAAGGCGGCGAAGCTCCTGAAGTACGAGAAGGGCGGCCAGCCCGGCCAGCGCCTGAGCCCGCCCCCGGACTACCCGGGCCTCCCGGCGCCCGCCCGGCCCGGCCCGGTGGACGCCTGAGCCCGGCAGCGGAGCCGCACCCGCAAGGAACGAATCGGTACCCGCCCCGCGTTTTGCGGAACGTGGGGAAACGCAGTAGCACGGACAGGGGTGCCTATGAGTGAGGCCACGCAGAACCGCCGGACGGGCGCCGCCGCGCAGGAGGACCCGTACGACGGGCGGTACGACACCCGGCGCGGCCGGCGCGGAAGCATCGACCTGCGCACCCACGGACTGCCCGACTGGCTGGACCCCGTCGTCGAGGCGGCCCGGACGGTCCGGCCCACCCAGCTCAGCCGGTTCCTGCCGCCGGAGGACGGCCGCGGCCGCCAGTCCGCCGTACTGATCCTCTTCGGCGAGGGCCCCCGCGGCCCCGAGCTGCTGCTGATGGAGCGCGCCGGCACCCTGCGCTCGCACCCCGGCCAGCCCTCCTTCCCCGGCGGCGCCCTCGACCCCGAGGACGGCGACCCGCGCACCACCGGCCCGCTGCGCGCCGCCCTGCGCGAGGCCGAGGAGGAGACCGGTCTGGACCCGGCCGGGGTCCAGCTCTTCGGGGTGCTGCCCCCGCTCTACATCCCGGTCAGCCAGTTCGTCGTGACCCCGGTGCTCGGCTGGTGGCGCGCCCCCAGCCCGGTCGGCGTGGTCGACCCGGCCGAGACCGCCCGGGTCTTCACGGTGCCCGTGGCCGATCTCACGGACCCCGAGCACCGGGTCACCGTCGTCCACCCCAGCGGATTCCACGGCCCGGCCTTCACCGTGGAATCGGCTCTGGTCTGGGGTTTCACCGCCGGAGTGATCGACCGGATCCTGCACTTCGCCGGCTGGGAGCGCCCCTGGGACCGGTCTCGGGAAGTCCCGCTCGACTGGCGCGCATGAGACGGTGGGCCCTGTGAACGTGCTGGACATCTTGTTGCTGCTCGCCGCCGTATGGTTCGCGATCGTCGGCTACCGCCAGGGGTTCGTCGTCGGCATCCTGTCGGTGATCGGCTTCCTCGGCGGTGGTCTCGTCGCCGTGTCCCTGCTGCCCCTGATCTGGGACCGGGTCACCGACAACGGCACTCAGGTGTCCACCACGGTCGTCGTCATCGCCGTGGTCGTGATCATCATCTGTGCCTCGATCGGCCAGGCGCTGACCACCCACTTGGGCAACAAGCTCCGGCGCTACATCACATGGTCCCCGGCCCGCGCGCTCGACGCGACGGGCGGCGCCCTGGTGAACGTGGTGGCGATGCTGCTGGTGGCCTGGATGATCGGTTCCTTGCTCGCCGGTACGTCACTTCCCACGCTGGGCAAGGAAGTCCGCAACTCCAAGGTGCTCCTCGGCATCGACCGGGTGCTCCCGACGCAGGCGGACACCTGGTTCTCGGACTTCAGCTCCACCCTGGCCCGCAACGGCTTCCCGCAGGTCTTCAGCCCGTTCTCCAACGAGCCGATCACCGAGGTCAAGCCGCCGGACCCGCTGCTCGCGCGCAGCCCCGTGGCCGAGTACGCCAAGCAGTCCATCGTGAAGGTGGTCGGCACGGCGCCCTCGTGCAGCAAGGTGCTGGAGGGCACGGGCTTCGTCTTCGCGCCGGGCAAGGTGATGACCAACGCGCACGTCGTCGGCGGGGTCGCCGAACCGACCGTGCAGGTCGGCGGCGAGGGCAAGCTCTACGACGGCAAGGTCGTGCTCTACGACTGGGAGCGCGACATCGCCGTCCTGGACGTGCCCAAGCTGAAGGCGCCCGCGCTGGAGTTCACCGACAAGGGCGCGGCGAGCGGCAGCGACGCCATCGTGGCGGGCTTCCCGGAGAACGGCTCGTACGACGTCCGCGCGGCGCGAGTCCGCGGCCGGATCAACGCCAAGGGCCCGGACATCTACCACCGCGGAACCGTGCGACGGGACGTCTACTCCCTCTACGCGACGGTCCGGCAGGGCAACTCCGGCGGCCCGCTGCTGACGCCCGAGGGCAAGGTGTACGGGGTCGTCTTCGCGAAGTCCCTCGACGACCCCAACACCGGTTACGCCCTGACCATGGACGAGATCCGCGAGGACATCCGGATCGGGGCGACGGCGAACGGGCGGGTCGGCAGCCAGGGCTGCGCCCTCTGAGCCCTACGGGAGCCTTGAGGGGCTCCCGTAGCGCTGCCGGGCCCCGTGGCCCCGCCGACTACCGGAGCCCCTGTCGGGCCCTGTCTACGTACGTTGGTGCCTGAGCCGGGCGGAGACCCAGCGGGCCCGCCGGCGCAGGATGCGCGGAATCCCGAGTCGGGGGTCGTCGTGGCCTTCGCGGCCCTGCCCCCTGTGCGTGCCCGGCGTGACCGTCGAGCGGCGTTCGTGTGCGGTGTCACCGTAGTCGTGCGTCCAGCCCATACTCCGAGCTGTGCCCGGGGCCCAAGGTCGGTAATCGCGTTGAGGGCGGCCAATTGGCCTATGCGTCAGGCAATTGAATGCTTGTCATATAAACGGCTGTCGACTCAGCGGTCGGGCTCGGGATCCTTCAGCCAGTTGACCAGCTCGGTCGAGAACGCCGCCGGGTCCTCCTCGTGGGGGAAGTGCCCGAGCCCGTCGAAGAGCCGCCAGCGGTACGGGGCTTCGACGTACTGCCCGGACCCCGCCGCACTCCGCGTCCGCATCACCGGATCGAGCGAGCCGTGCAGGTGCAGCGTCGGCACGCGCACCGGCCGCTTCATGCGCCGGTTGAACTGCAGGCCGTCGGGCCGGGCCATGGACCGCATCATCCAGCGGTAGGGCTCGACCGAGCAGTGCGCCGTGGAGGGGATGCACATCGCGCGCTGGTACACCGCGACGTCGTCCTCCTCGGGGAGCCGCGGCCCCGACCAGTCCCGGATCAGTTCGCCGACGAGCGCCCCGTCGTCGGCGACGAGCTGCCGCTCGGGCACGAACGGCCGCTGGAAGCCCCAGATGTGCGAGCTGGCGCGGGTCTGCCCGAAGTCGGACAGCATCGCGGACCGCCAGCGGCGCGGGTGCGGCATCGAGGACACCACCAGCCGGCGCACCAGCTTCGGCCGCATCACGGCCGCCGTCCAGGCGAGGTAGCCGCCCAGGTCGTGCCCGACGAGGGCGGCGTCGGGCTCGCCGAGGGACCGTACGACCCCGGTGATGTCGAGCGCCAGGTTGGCCGGGTCGTAGCCGCGCGGGGTGCGGTCGCTGCCGCCCACCCCGCGCAGGTCCATCGCGACCGCCCGGTAGCCCGCGTCGGCCAGCGCGGTCATCTGGTGCCGCCACGTCCACCAGAACTGCGGGAAGCCGTGCAGGAGCAGCACCAACGGTCCGTCACCCAGCTCGGCGACGTGGAACCGCGCCCCGTTGGCCGCGACGTCCCGGTGCGTCACTTCTCGCCCGCCGGGGATGGCGATCCGGACCGCCGTGGCGGCGGTGGGGGGCGTACCGGACGTGCCGGAATCCGACGAGGGGGAGGTCATGAGGACGAGCGTGCCACACCCACGGCGTTGTCACTGACCGACCGGGCATGGGGCTTGACGGTGCCGACGAGGGCCGCGGTCTCCTTGACCGAGGCGATGGTCTTCACCGGCGGCTTGATCTTCTTGAACTTCGCCATGGCGATCAGCCCGATCACGCCCGCGAGCAGCCAGAACGCCACGCCGACGATCAGGAAGGACCAGGCCAGCCCGAGCCCGAGGTTGTGGATCCCGTACGCCGCCGCGAAGCTCAGCACCGGCAGCGAGAAGAGGAGGAGCACGCCCGCGACGATCGCGGCGCCGCTGCCGATGCCCGCGCGCTTGACGTCCTGCTTGATCTCCACCTTGGCGAGGGCGATCTCGTCGTGCACCAGGGCGGACATCTCGGCGGTGGCCGAGGCGACCAGCTGGCCGAGTGTGCGCTCGGCTCCTGGGGCCCCTTGGTCCACTGCGCTCATCGCTCTCTCCCTCTGTCGTCCGATTGCGACGGCTGTCCTGTCGTCAGGTCAGATCATGCCGGACGGCCGCCGTCGGCGCTGGACCCGCCCGCTGCTTCGGCCGCTGCTTCCCGCGCCCCGGCCGCGACCTCCTCGGCCCTGCGCAGGTGCTCCGCCGCCTTGGCCTCGTAGATCTTCGCCATCCGCAGGTGGTAGTCCGGCTTGTCCTGCTCGTAGATGTCGGGGATGCCGTCGAGGTCCTCGTCGCGCTCCTCGTCCTCGATGAGCGCCTTGTACTTCCGGTTGCGCATCTTCAGCAGGACGCACGCGATGACCGCGGCGATGAGCGAGCCGATCAGGACGGCGGCCTTGATCTCGTCGGTGAGGACGGGGTCGTCGGTGAAGGCGAGCTCGCCGATCAGGAGCGAGACGGTGAAGCCGATGCCGGCGAGCGAGGCGACGGCGAACACGTCCGGCCAGGCGAGGTCGTCGTTGAGCTCCGCCTTGGTGAAGCGGGCGGCGAGCCAGGTGCCGCCGAAGATGCCCACCGTCTTGCCGACGACGAGGCCGAGCACCACGCCGAGGGTCTCGGGCCGGGTGAAGACCTGGCCGATGGACTCGTCGGAGAGTGAGACGCCGGCCGAGAAGAGGGCGAAGAACGGGACGGCGAGCCCGGCCGAGATCGGCCGCACGAGGTGTTCGATGTGCTCACCGGGGGAGTGGTGCTCACCCTCCGTGCGGTGGCAGCGCAGCATCAGGCCCATGGCGACACCGGCGATGGTGGAGTGGACGCCGCTGTTGTACATCAGGCCCCAGATCGCCAGGGCGAGCGGGACGTAGATGTACCAGCCGTGCACGTTCACGCGGAGCAGGAACCAGAAGAGGATCAGGCCCGCGACCGCTCCGCCGAGCGCCAGGAAGTTGATCTCGTTGGTGAAGAACACCGCGATGATCATGATGGCGAACAGGTCGTCGACGACGGCCAGGGTCAGCAGGAACGCGCGCAGGGCGGACGGTAGCGAGGTGCCGATGACGGCGAGGACGGCCAGGGCGAAGGCGATGTCGGTGGCGGTCGGGACCGCCCAGCCGTCCATCGAGCCGTTGCCGAGCACGTTGGTCAGTACGTAGACCAGCGCGGGCACGGCCATGCCGCAGATGGCGGCGATCACCGGGAGCGCGGCCGCCTTGGCGTCGCGCAGATCGCCCGCCACGAGCTCGCGCTTGAGCTCGATGCCGGCGACGAAGAAGAAGATGGCGAGCAGGCCGTCGGCCGCCCAGTGCTGGAGCGAAAGGTCCAGGCCGAGGGAGCCGGGGCCGATGTGGAAGGAGCGGACGCTGTCGTAGCTCGCCGAGATGGCGGGCACGTTCGCCCAGATGAGGGCGGCGACCGCGGCCACGAGGAGCAGGACGCCGCCGACCGTCTCGGCGCGCAGGGCGTCGGCCACGAAGCGGCGCTCCGGCAGCGAGAGGCGGCCGAGGAGCTTGCGGCTCTGGTTGTCGGTGGGGCTGGGCGCGGCCACGGGGGGACCTCCGGGGTGGGTTGGACGGCATGGCGAAGCATGTTGCCGACCAGACTTCCCGGCGCACCCTGTGGAGTAGTTCTTTAACCGTCTAATACTTTACAGGGTGTACGCGTGGGCGTATCCGGTGATCTTCACTTTATGTGCGAAAGGGGCAACCGGCGCGGCGCGCCGGATGCCCCTTTCGTCGTGTCGTACGGGCGTCTCAGACGTTCCTCAGCCGGCGGATCAGCCCTCGCTGCCGGCGGCCGGCAGCTTGCTCTGGATCAGGTCCATGACCGAGGAGTCCGCGAGCGTGGTGACGTCACCGACCGCGCGGTTCTCGGCCACGTCGCGCAGCAGGCGGCGCATGATCTTGCCCGAGCGGGTCTTCGGCAGCTCCTGCACGGGCAGGATCCGCTTCGGCTTGGCGATCGGGCCGAGCGTGACACCCACGTGGTTGCGCAGTTCCGCGACCAGGGTGTCGGTCTCGGAGGCGCTGCCGCGCAGGATGACGAAGGCCACGATGGCCTGGCCGGTGGTTTCGTCGGCGGCGCCGACCACGGCTGCTTCGGCCACGGAGGGGTGCGAGACGAGCGCCGACTCCACCTCGGTGGTCGAGATGTTGTGGCCGGAGACCAGCATCACGTCGTCGACCCGGCCGAGCAGCCAGATGTCGCCGTCCTCGTCCTTCTTGGCGCCGTCGCCCGCGAAGTACTTGCCCTCGAAGCGCGACCAGTACGTGTCGATGTACCGCTGGTCGTCGCCCCAGATGGTGCGCAGCATGGAGGGCCACGGCTCGGTGAGGACCAGGTAGCCGCCTCCGCCGTTCGGGACCTCGTTCGCCTCGTCGTCCACGACGGTGGCGGCGATTCCGGGCAGCGCGCGCTGCGCCGAACCGGGCTTGGTGGCGGTGACGCCGGGCAGCGGGGAGATCATCATCGCGCCGGTCTCGGTCTGCCACCACGTGTCCACGATCGGGCAGCGGTCGCCGCCGATGTGCTTGCGGTACCAGATCCAGGCCTCGGGGTTGATCGGCTCGCCGACCGAGCCCAGGACCCGCAGGCTCGACAGGTCGAACTTCGCGGGGATGTCGTCGCCCCACTTCATGAACGTACGGATCGCGGTCGGCGCGGTGTAGAGGATGGTGACGCCGTACTTCTGCACGACCTCCCAGAACCGGCCCTGGTGCGGGGTGTCCGGCGTGCCCTCGTACATCACCTGGGTGGCGCCGTTGGCGAGCGGCCCGTAGACGATGTAGGAGTGCCCGGTCACCCAGCCGATGTCGGCGGTGCACCAGTAGACGTCGCTCTCCGGCTTCAGGTCGAACACCGCGTGGTGGGTGTACGAGGCCTGCGTGAGGTAGCCGCCGGAGGTGTGCAGGATGCCCTTGGGCTTACCCGTGGTCCCCGAGGTGTAGAGGATGAAGAGCGGGTGCTCCGCGTCGAAGGCCTGCGGCGCGTGCTCGCTGCTCTGCCGCTCGACGATCTCGTGCCACCAGACGTCCCGGCCCTCGGTGAAGGCGGTGTCCTGGCCGGTGCGGCGCACCACGAGGACGTGCTCGACCTGCGGGCACTTGGCGACGGCCTCGTCGATGGCGGGCTTCAGTGCGGAGGGCTTGCCCCGGCGGTAGCCGCCGTCGGAGGTGATGACCAGCTTCGCGTCGGCGTCCTGGATGCGGGAGGCGACGGCGTCGGCGGAGAAACCGCCGAAGACCACGGAGTGCGCGGCGCCGACGCGGGCGCACGCGAGCATCGCGACGACCGCCTCGGGGATCATCGGCAGGTAGACGGCGACCCGGTCGCCGGCCTGTACGCCCAGCTCGGTCAGGGCGTTCGCGGCCTTGGAGACCTCGTCCTTGAGCTCCGCGTAGGTGATCGAGCGGCTGTCGCCGGGCTCGCCCTCGAAGTGGATGGCCACGCGGTCGCCGTTGCCGGCCTCGACGTGACGGTCCACGCAGTTGTAGGCGACGTTCAGCTTGCCGTCCGCGAACCACTTCGCGAAGGGCGGGTTGCTCCAGTCGAGCGTCTCCGTCGGCTCGGTGTCCCAGCTCAGGCGGCGGGCCTGCTCGGCCCAGAAGCCCAGCCGGTCCGCGTCGGCCTGTGCATACGCAGCCTCAGTCACATTGGCGGCGGCGGCCAGATCGGCAGGCGGTGCGAACCGCCGCTCCTCCTTGAGCAGATTGGCCAGGCTTTCATTGCTCACGACGCATCTCCCTTTCCCAGGGTGTCCGTTGTGTCCCCGGTTGTGTCCCCGGGCATAGCTCATCAGTCAATGGCCCGGGTGACAAGAGGTTGCCGGGAATTGGTGTAGACCTATTACCCCGCCGGGCCCACGCACGAGTGGCCCCCTCCCGCTACAGGGTGCGGGAAGGGGCCACTCAGTGGCACGGATACGGGAGGGTATCGGTTCAAAGCTCCCGCGGACGGCTGCTACCCGCTCAGCCGCGCACCGCGCCCGCGCCGACGGTGTCGAAGACCCGGCAGTCGAAGAAGTCCTCCCCCTCCGACAGCAGGTACGCCTGCGCCTCACCGACGTGGAAGTACATCCCGTGCAGCTCCAGCGTGCCCTCGGCGAGCCGCCGGGCCACCGATTCGTGGGCCCTCAGGTGCTCCAGCTGCTGCACCACATTGGTCAGGCACAGCTGCTCCACGGCGTCCGCCGGCAGCCTCCCGGAGATCCGCGCCCAGGCGTGGTGGCGGCTGGCCATCCGCTCCAGGCTCGGCAGCCCGTGCCGCAACCACCGCCGCAACGGGGTCATGGGCACCCCGGGCGCGGAGTTGAGCAGCGCCTGCATGGCCCCGCACCCCGAATGCCCGCACACCGTGATGCTGTCCACCTGGAGGACGTCCACGGCGTACTCGATGGCCGCCGCGACCGAATCGTCCGTGGACTCGGCCCCCGGGAGCGGGACGAGGTTGCCGACGTTGCGGACCGTGAACAGGTCCCCGGGGCCGCTCGCCGTGATCATGCTGGTCACCAGGCGGGAGTCCGCGCAGGTGAGGAAGAGCTGGGAGGGCCGCTGGCCCTCCCGGGCCAGCCGGGCCAGCTCCTCGCGCACGTGCGGAGCCGTGTCCCGCTGGAAGGCGCTGATCCCGTTGGCCAGTTGACCGGCGCCGCGCCCGCGGAGCCCGGCCGGCGGGGTGGGGGCCGGGGCGGGAGGTGCGGCCGGGCTCTCCTCCGCGGTCCGGTCCGTACGGGTCACCGTGCCGCGGTGGTCGCAGTGGTTCTGCCACGGGGTCCAGGGCCGGCAGCACTGGTGGTCCCCGCGCTGGGTTGCCCGCTCGGCGCGCTCGGCCCGCTGGGCCTGCTCGGCTTCGGCGATCCTGGCTCCCGACCGGCCGGTGACCTCCAGCGAGCCCCCGTGGGCCAGGTGGGAGTCCTGCCAGTCCTGGAGGGTCTCGTAGGCGGCGTGGTCCATGAACGAGCCGTCCAGCTCGATGACGGCGTGCCCGTGGTGCGGGATCTGGCTCAGCACCCGGCTCAGCCGCGGCACCGCGAGGAAGGTCAACTGCCCGCGGGCCCACACCCGGTGGACGCCGCTGTCGAGCTGCTCGACGGTGATCCGGGTCCGGGCCAGGCGGTGCAGGGCCAGGGCGACGGCCATCGCGATGCCGATGGCGACGCCCTCGAGGACCCCGCCGAGCACCACGGCCACGATGGTCGTGGCGTAGACGAGGATCTCGCCGTGCCGGGTGACGGTGCGCAGGTGCGTGGCGCTCACCATCTGTACGCCCACCGCCATCACCAGCGCGGCGAGCGAGGCGAGCGGGATCAGGTCGAGGGCGGGGACGAGCAGTCCGGCGGCGAGCAGGATCCACAGCCCGTGCAGCATGACCGAACGGCGGCTGACGGCACCGGCCTTGACGTTCGCCATGCTGCGGACGGCGCCGCCCGCGACGGGCAGTCCGCCCAGGGCCCCGGAGACGATGTTCGCCGCGCCCTGGCCGCGCAGTTCGCGGTTGAGGTCGGCCCGTGCGGGACGCCCCTCCCTGCCTCGCTGGGTGGCGATCAGCTTGTCGGTGGCCACCGCCGACAGCAGGGATTCCACGCTGCCGACCAGGGTGATGGTCAGGACGGCGGCGATGATGCCGAGGACCGGGCCCTCGGGCAGTTCGGGCAGCGCGTGGCTGCGCCAGGACGGCAGGTCCACGCGGGGCAGGGTGAGCCCGGCGAGGGCGGCGCAGGCCGTGGCGACGGCGACGGCGGCCAGCGCGGCGGGCACCTTGCGCAGGTTCCGCCCGGTGCGCCCCGGCAGCCGCGGCCAGCAGAGCAGGACCGCCAGGGTGAGCACGCTGACGCCGAGCGCGGCGGGATGCAGATCGGCCAACTGGTCGGGAAGTCCGATGACATTGGCCAGGGCGGAGCTCTGCGGGGTGCCGCCGAGCACGATGTGCAGCTGTGCCAGCGCGATCGTCACGCCGACACCGGCGAGCATCCCGTGGACGATCGCCGGGCTCACCATCAGCGCGGACCGGGCGGTCCGCAGCGCGGCCAGCCCGAGCTGGCACACCCCGGCGAGCACGGTGATGGCACAGGTGGTGCGCCAGCCGTAGTGCTGGATCAACTCGGCGGTGACGACGGTGAGTCCGGTTGCGGGGCCGCTCACCTGGAGCGGTGTTCCGCCGAGCCGTGCGGCCACGATCCCGCCGGCCGCCGCGGCGACGAGCCCCGCCTGGAGCGGGGCGCCGGTGGCCAGGGCGATGCCGAGGGAGAGCGGCAGGGCGATCAGGAAGACGGCGACGGAGGCGGAGAGGTCGGCCTGGAGGCCGGCCGGGAGGCCTTTGGTGGGGGGAGGGGAAGTGGGGGAGGGGGTGGCTGTCATAGGTCCCGTCTCCTCGGGGGGAGGGGTGAAGCGGCGGGATTCTCAAAACTCGGTAAATGAACGGTAATGGAGAGTAAAGCCCTGTGGTGAGTAATGCGGGCAAACGGCCTAGGAATTAGCGCTCACGAGTGATTAGGCATTTAGTCCGGCTTGTCACACCTTCCTTAAAACGGACCGCGTGGGACGTTGCGGCGCGGAAGTCCTGCGACGGAACTGCGAGGGAAGAGGTGCGGCGGATGACTGCCACCACGAAGAGGCCCGCCACGAAGAAGGCCGCCAAGAAGAGGATCGCCGGCGGTCTCGTCGCCACGGCGCTGGTCCTGGGAGTGGCCGGGTGCAGCACCTCGGAGCCCGCCGGCCGTCCGGCCCCGGGAAGTCAGGCGGCCAAGAAGGGCGCGCCCGCGCCGGAAGGCCCGGCTCCGGGCAGCGTCAAGCGGCTCATCGGGGACGGCTCGACCTCGTACACGGGCCTGCAGCCGAACGTACAGAAGGCGGAGAAGCTGAAGCCCGGCGAAAAGCCGCCGCAGTTCGTCGTCTATTCGTGGGACGGGGCGGGCGAAGACAGCCAGAAGCTCTTCTCGCATTTCCGTGAGGTGGGCAAGAAGTACAACGCCCGTATGACGTACTTCCTCAGCGGCGTGTACATGCTCCCGGAGGAGAAGCGTTCCCTCTACACCGCGCCCCAGCACTCCCCGGGCCGCTCCGACATCGGCTTCGGCGACCCCCAGGGCATCAAGGACACCGCTCTCCAGGTGCGCGAGGCCTGGCTGGAGGGCAACGAGATCGGCACCCACTTCAACGGCCACTTCTGCGGACCCGAGGGCGGGGTCGGGACCTGGTCCGTGGAGGAGTGGAAGAGCGAGATCAACCAGGCGAAGTCGTTCGTCAAGAACTGGAAGACGAACTCGCCGGCCCTCAAGGGCATGGAGGCGCTCCCGTTCGACTACGACAAGGAGATGATCGGGGCCCGCACCCCCTGCCTCGAAGGCCAGAAGAACTTCATGCTGGCCGCGAAGGAGATGGGCGGCTTCCGCTACGACTCCAGCGGCATCAGCAAGCAGATCTGGCCGAAGAAGACGGACGGCCTCTGGGACATCCCGCTCCAGCTGGTCCCCATGCCGGGCCGCGCCTTCGAAACGCTCAGCATGGACTACAACTACCTGGTCAACCAGTCCGGTACGACCACGCAGGGCGATCCCTCCCAGCACGCGTACTGGGGTGAGCAGATGCGCGACGGCCTCGTCAAGGCCTTCGAGCGGACCTACCAGGGCAACCGCGCGCCGCTGATCATCGGCAACCACTTCGAGTCCTGGAACGGCGGCACCTACATGCGTGCCGTCGAGGACTCCATCAAGACCATGTGCACGCAGAAGGAGGTCCGCTGCGTGCCGTTCCGCGAGCTGGTGGACTGGCTGGACGCCCAGGACCCGAAGGCCCTGGAGTGGATGCGCACCCTCGACGTCGGCGAGGCGCCGAAGCAGGGCTGGAACACGTTCCTGACGGCGGGGCCGCCGGCCAAGCCGGCCGCCCCCGCCGGGGTCAAGCCGGCTGCGGAGCCGGCAGACGCGAGTCAGAACGAGGAGTGAGCAGTTCCCGTAGGACGAAACCGGGGTCGACCTGGTCCGCCAGGTCGACCCCGGTCTTCGCGTTGCCCCAGCTCTCCGCGTTGCGCAGGTGGAAGTGGACCATCTGCTCGGTGTACCGCTCCCAGTCGCGGTGCGCGTAGGAGTCGTCCGCCGCGTCCTGCAGTGCCTGCAGGGCCAGCCGGTTGGTGGCCTCCAGCAGCTCGAAGGCGGCCGGGCGGCCCTTCTCCATCGCCCGTACCCAGTCCGACTGCCCGACGGTGACCAGCAGGTCCTCGCCGGCCTCGTCCTGGAGGAACTCGATGTCCTCCGGGCCCTGCACCTTGTTGCCGACGACCTTGAGCGTGATCCCGAAGTCCCGCGCGTACTCCTTGTACTGGCGGTAGACGGAGATGCCCTTGCGGGTCGGTTCGGCGACCAGGAAGGTCACGTCGAAGCGGGTGAACATGCCGGAGGCGAAGGAGTCCGAACCGGCCGTCATGTCGACGACGACGTACTCGTCCGGGCCGTCGGCGAGGTGGTTGAGGCAGAGCTCGACCGCGCCGACCTTGGAGTGGTAGCAGGCCACGCCCAGATCGGACTCGGTGAACGGCCCCGTGGCCATCAGCCGTACGGGCTCGCCGTCGAGCGTCAGGGTGCGCGCGCAGGCGTCGTAGACGGGGTTGTCCTCGTCGACGCGCAGCAGCCGGGATCCGGTGCCGGGCGGGGTGGTCTTGATCATCGTGTCGGCGGAGGCGATGCGCGGGTTGGACCCCCGCAGGTAGTCCTTGATGAGGGGCAGGTGCGCGCCCAGCGCGGGCAGCGAGGCCGCGTCGTCCTCGCTGAGTCCGAGCGCGGTGCCCAGGTGCTGGTTGATGTCGGCGTCCACCGCGACGACACGGGCTTCATTGGAGGCGAGGTGGCGGATGAAAAGGGAGGACAGCGTGGTCTTGCCGCTGCCGCCCTTCCCCACGAAAGCGATCTTCATGTTCACGAAGGGTAGTGGGTCGGTGGCTTTGTGTTGTATGCCTGAGTGAAGAAGACCACTCCAAGGAGGGGTCGGTGCTATGGGGGAGCAGTGCGTAGGCTCCTTACTTATGAGTAGCGCCTCTGCCTCCGCCGCCTCTTCCGCCGGTTCGGCTCCTTCCGGAGCCGCCCCCGCCGACCCGCTCGCTCCGCTCGCCGGTCTGCCGGGTGTCGCCGAGTCGGTGGATTCCGTACGCAAGGCCGTGGACCGGGTCTACGGCCACCGCGTCATGCGCCGCCGTGCCGGGGAGATCACCTCGGAGGCCGCGCTGCGCGGAGCCCGCGGCAGTGCGGCGCTGTCCGGGGCCGACTGGGCGCTGGAGGAGGTCCGCCGCCGGACCGATTTCGGCTCGGAGCCGGAGGCGCGCACGGTGGGTGCGGCCCTGCGCCTGACGGCGGAGGCCGGCCAGCTGCTGAGCATCTGGCGCCAGTCGCCGCTACGGGTCCTGGCGCGGCTCCACCTGGTGGCCTCGGGCTCCACGGCCGACGGCGACGTGGTCGGCCGGCCCCGCCTGGCCGGTGAGCCGGTGGGCGAGCCGTTGATCGACCTGCCCCTGCCCGACGCGCAGGAAGTGGCGGGCAGGCTGGACGGGCTCTCCCGCCTGATCATCGCGGGCGGCTCCGCTCCGGCGCTGATCACGGCGGCGGTGGTGCACGGCGAGCTGCTCGCACTGCGTCCGTTCGGTTCGTACAACGGCCTGGTGGCGCGGACGGCGGAGCGGATCGTGCTGATCAACAGCGGCCTGGACCCGAAGGCGATCTGTCCGGCGGAGGTCGGCCACGCCGAACAGGGCCGGGATGCTTACGTGGATGCCTTCAAGGGCTACGTCTCCGGGACCGCGGAGGGGATGTCGGCCTGGATCGCGCACTGCGGCCGTGCCATCGAGCTCGGTGTCCGCGAGTCGACCGCGGTCTGCGAGGCGCTCCAGCGCGGCGCGGCCTGACGGAGTCCGGTGGGGCCTGACGGGCCGGCGCGGGCTGACGGGGTCCGGACATGGGTTGCGGCGACACCGTACTGCTCTGGTGTCGCCGCTGGCACTTACGCCCAGTTACCAAGCGTCCTCGATGATTGCCCATCAGGTCGGGAGCTTTGCCCGTCACCTGGTGCGGCTGGCCCGTAATCGACGGGTCGACGTCGCGTGGGTGCTCGGCGTTCATGCTTCGGTCCGTGGGCCTTACTGCGTTTTAAAGATGATCCTCTCGGATGTTCTTTGGTCTCGCGGGCCGTTGATTCCTTTGTACTCCGCTTCGGAGTGGAGCGGAACCCCTGGCCGCATTTCTTTGCTTTACGGTGCGAAGCAGGATGTATCGGACATCCAATGTTCGCGCAGGTCAGCGGGGTGCGGCGGCGGCCAGTGCGCGTCGCCGGCTCGCGTACCAAACCAGTCCGGCGGTGGCCGCGGCCGCGCCCACCGCGGCGGCGGCGACCAGCGCCGGCCGTGCGGGCATCGACAGTCCCGGCAGTCGCTGCTTCAGCCGTACCGGCCGGTTGAACACCAGCACCGGCCACTCGCGCGCCACCGCCTCCCGCCGCAGGGCCCGGTCGGGGTTGACCGCGTGCGGGTGCCCGACCGCCTCCAGCATCGGAATGTCCGTGGCCGAGTCGCTGTACGCGTAGCAGCGCGAGAGGTCGTACCCCTCGGACTCCGCGAGTTCGCGTACGGCCTCCGCCTTGGTCGGGCCGTAGGCGTAGTACTCGATCTCGCCGGTGAAGCAGCCGTCCTCGCCCACGACCATCCGGGTGGCGACGACCCGGTCGGCGCCCAGCATCTCGCCGATGGGCTCGACGACCTCGGCTCCGGAGGTGGACACGATCACCACGTCGCGGCCTGCGGTGTGGTGGGCCTCGATGAGGGAGGCGGCCTCGTCGTAGATCAGCGGGTCGATGAGGTCGTGCAGGGTCTCGGCGACGATCTCCCGTACCTGCTGCACGTTCCACCCCTTACAGAGGGCGGACAGGTACTCCCGCATCCGCTCCATCTGATCGTGGTCGGCGCCGCCGGCCAGATAGATGAACTGCGTGTAGGCGGTGCGCAGCACGGCCCTTCGGTTGATCAGGCCGCCCTGGTAGAAGGACTTGCTGAACGTCAGAGTGCTCGACTTCGCAATGACCGTCTTGTCCAGGTCGAAGAAGGCTGCGGTGCGAGGCAAGGAGTGCGGCAAGGGCTGATTTTCCACGACCCGAGCATATGCGCCCACCATTCGGCGTAAAGTGCGGCGCGTGGGTTTGCCTGAGAAGCCTCTCGGGTACACCATGGAAGTCACGGATCGTTCGCGACCGTGCTAACCCGGTCTGGCTCCTCCCCCCCCTGAGTCGGACCGTGGGGACGACCCCCGCTCTCCCCCCCGGCGGGGGTCGTCGCATGTCCGGACGCGGTTTGCGTCCCTGCTTTCGACCCCAAGTGATCACTCCTCGGGCCTCCTCGTCTTCGAGGGGCCTGCGCGGCGAAGGCCCTCACCCCCTCGAACTCGTCACGGTGCGTAGTCGTTCCGGCGCGCTCCGGAACTCACCTGTTGGGGTGAGCGAGTTATTCACAATGGGGCGCCCGTCCACGGTTTTAGAGCAAGATCCACTTCTTTTCCCCGATCCCGTCACGGTGATTCCGGCCGCGAAGTCCGCGGCGCTGGATTTGCTGTGAGAAGGAGGCGGAGATCGTGGCTGGATCGAAGTCGTGTGAAGTCCGGGATCTCGCGATGGCGGGCGGGGACGGGCCGAATCCCGGGGCCGGCGGGCCTGTGGCCGCCGGCGGACGGCCGCTGATCATCACCGAGGACCCCCTGCTGCTCGACGACCTGCTGCGGCTGTGCGCCGCCGCGGGGGCCGAGCCGCATGTGCACCATGCGGTGCCCGAGCAAAGCGGAGCCGGTGGTGGCGAGAGTGGCGACGGTAGCGGCGGGGGCAGCGGGGGCGCCGCCGGGGTCGTAGGGGTCGCGGGGGTCGGCTGGGAATCGGCACCGCTCGTCCTGGTCGGCGACGATGCCGCGCGGCGGGTGCGCGGCGCACCCCGGCGGGACGGGGTCTTCCTCGTCGGCCGGGATCTGGACGACCCCCACGTATGGCAACGGGCTGTGGAGATCGGTGCCGAGGAGGTGCTGACCCTCCCCGACGCCGAGAGCCGGCTCGTCGACCGCATCGCCGATGTCGTGGAGGGTGCCGGGCGGCCCGCCCTCACCGTCGGGGTGATCGGGGGCAGCGGCGGAGCCGGAGCCTCCACCCTCGCCTGTGCGCTGGCCCTGCGGGCAGCCCGGGCCGGGGAGCGGACCATCCTCATCGACGGGGACCCCCTCGGCGGCGGTATGGACGTCCTCCTCGGAGGCGAAGCCGCCGAAGGACTGCGCTGGCCCGACTTCGCCGCCTCGCGCGGCCGCGTCGGCGCCGGAGCCCTGGCTGAATCCCTGCCCGAACTGCACGCCCTGCGGGTGCTCAGCTGGGACCGCGGGGACCGCGTGGTGGTGCCGCCCGCCGCGATGCGCTCGGTGGTGGCCGCCGCGCGGCGCCGGGGCGGGGTCGTCGTGGTCGACCTGCCGCGCCGGGTCGACGAAGCCGTGGCCGAGGTGCTCGCGCAGCTGGACCTGGTGCTCATGGTGGTGCGGGGCGAGCTGCGGGCGGTGGCGGCGGCCGGCCGGGTGGCCGCCGGAGTCCGGATGGTGGCCCGCGACGTCCGCGTGGTCGTACGGGGCCCCGCGCCCGGCGGACTCGACGCGGAAGCCGTCGCCGGACTGCTGGGGGTGCCCCTGGCCGGCGAAGTACCGGTCGAGGTGGGGCTCCCGGGCCGGGTGGCCGAGGGCGAGCCCCCGGGATCGCACGGACGGGGCGCCCTCGCCCGCTTCTGCGACGGCTTCTGGCAGCGCGCGCTCGGCTCCGCCCAGGGGGTGGCGGTATGAGCGCCGTACTCCTCGACGCGGTGCGCCAGCGCCTCGCCGAGAGCGGGGCGGAGCCCACCCCGGCGCGGGTGGCGGCGGCCCTGCGGGCCCAGGGCCGACTGCTGGGCGACGCGGAGGTGCTCGGCGTCGCCGCCGAGCTGAGGTCCGAACTGGTCGGCGCGGGCCCGCTGGAGCCACTGCTCGCCGACCCCGAGGTCACCGACGTCCTGGTGGCGGCCCCCGACCGGGTGTGGGTGGACCGCGGCGGCGGGCTGGAGCTGACCGGGGTGACCTTCACCGACGCAGCCGCCGTGCGCAGGCTCGCCCAGCGGCTCGCCGCCGTCGCCGGGCGCCGCCTCGACGACGCCCGGCCCTGGGTAGACGCCCGGATGCCCGACGGCACCCGCTTGCACGCCGTACTGCCTCCGGTGGCCGTCGGATCGGCGTGCCTGTCCCTGCGGGTGGTGCGGCCGCGCGCCTTCACGCTGGAGGAGCTGGTCGCGGCGGGGACGCTGCCGCCCGGCGGGCAACGGCTGCTGCGGGACATGGTGCGGGCCCGGTTGTCCTTCCTGGTGTCGGGAGGGACGGGCACCGGCAAGACCACGCTGCTCAGCGCTCTGCTCGGGCTGGTCGGCCCCGGGGAGCGGATCGTGCTCGCCGAGGACTCGGCCGAGCTGCGGCCCGACCATCCGCACGTGGTGCGGTTGGAGACCCGGCCGGCCAACCAGGAGGGTGCCGGCCAGGTCACCCTCGCCGACCTGGTCCGCCAGGCGCTGCGGATGAGGCCGGACCGGCTCGTCGTCGGCGAAGTCCGGGGCGCCGAGGTCGCGGACCTGCTGGCCGCCCTCAACACGGGTCACGAAGGCGGCTGCGGCACGGTCCACGCGAATGCGGCCGCCCATGTGCCGGCCCGGCTGGAGGCCCTCGGGACGGCCGCCGGGCTGGACCGGGCCGCCCTGCACAGCCAGTTGGCGGCAGCCCTGACCCTGGTGGTCCACCTCGTACGGGACCGGACCGGCCGGCGCCGGGTCGCCGAGGTGCACGTCCTGGAGCGGGACCCCGCCGGGCTCGTGGTCACCGTGCCGGCGCTGCGCTGGGGCGCCCGCGGGTTCGTACGGGACCGGGGCTGGGAGCGGCTGCGCCCGCTGCTCGCGGGTGCCCGGTGAGCGCCGGGGCGGTGGCGCCGCTGCCGGTGCTCGCCGGAGTGTTGTGCGCCGGAGCGGCGGCCTGGGCGCTGGCCGGAGCCGACGGGGTGTCCCGGCGGGCCAGGGCGGTGCTGGCCGGGTCGGGGCGGCCGGTGGCGGCGGCGCCGGCGCCGTGGGAGCGGCTGGCGGCCGGAGTCAGGGTCCGGGCGGCGCAGAGCCGGGAGTGGGCCTGCCTCGGGGCCGGGCTGGTGCTCGCCCTGCTGGGCGGGTCGGTGATCCCGCTGCTCGCGGGGGCGGCGGCGGTACCGCTGGTGCGCCGGTGGCTGCGGGCCGCGCAGCGGGCGCGGGCCCGGACGGCGCGGGCCGCCGAAGTGGTGGCCCTGTGCGGCGCGGTGGTGGGCGAGCTGCGCGCCGGGGCGCAGCCGGGCCGGGCGCTGACCGAGGCGATGCGCCGCACGGTGTCGGGCCCCGGCGGGCCGGGAGCCGCGGAGACCGGGGTCCTGGCGGCCGCGGCCTTCGGCGGGGACGTTGTCGCAGCACTGCGGCAGGCGGCACGGGAGCCCGGCGCGGAGGGGCTGGCGGCGATGGCCGCCTGCTGGTGGGTCTCCGTGGACGGCGGCGCCGGGCTGGCCGCCGGACTGGACCGGCTGGAAGGGGCCCTGCGGGCCGAGCGGGACCGGGAGGAATCACTGCGCGCCCAGCTCACGGGAGCGAGATCGACGACAACGGTGCTGGCCCTGCTTCCGGTGGTCGGTCTGCTGATCGGTACCGGACTGGGGGCCGATCCGCTGCGGGTGCTCCTGCACACGCCGGTGGGATGGGGCTGCCTGCTGGCGGGCGCGGTGCTGGAGGCGCTGGGGCTGCTGTGGTGCCGGCGGATCGTACGGGTGGGGGAGCGGTGATGGACGGCTTCGCCATCCACAGGCTGGGGACGGCCCTGTGCCTCGCGGCGGCGGCGCTGTGCGCGGTGTCGCTGGTGGCGGCGCGCATCAGGGCGCGGGCGGCCAGACGGCGGCTCACCCGCCTGCTCGCGGTGGAGGCCCCGCGCAGGCGTCCGCTGGCCGGGCCCCGGCTGCGGGCGGCGCTGACGGCCTGGGCCGGGCCGGCGGGGGCGCTGGTGGCGGCCTGGGTGCTGATCGGCGGGCTTGCGGGGGTGGCGGCCGGCATCGCGGCGGGCTTCGCGGTCCGCAGGTGGCTCGCGCGGCGACGGCCGGCCGCGGGGGTGGACCTGGCGGAGGCCGAGCGCCAGCTTCCCTTTGCCGCCGATCTGTTGGCCGCCTGCCTGGCGGCCGGAGCCGGGCCGGTGGACGCCGCCGAGGCGGTGGGGGAGTCGCTGGGCGGCCCGGTGGGTGAACGGCTGGCGATGGCCGGGGCGGAGCTGCGGCTCGGCGGCGAACCGGGCGCCGCGTGGGGGAGGTTGGCGGAGATACCGGGAGCCCGCGCCCTGGCCGAATGCCTGGAGCGCTCCGCGCGTACGGGTGCGCCCGCCGCGGAACCGGTCTCCCGGCTCGCCTCGACGCTCCGGGCGGACCGTGCGCGCCGGGCGGGGGCCCGGGCGCAGCGGGCGGCGGTCCTCGTCACCGCGCCGGTGGGCCTGTGCTTCCTCCCCGCCTTCCTCGCACTGGGAGTGGCGCCGGTGGTGATCGGAATGGCCTCCGGCCTCCTCTCCGGCAGCTGAGGGCCGCCTGGGGGCCACGTGAAGGGCCGCCTGAATGGCCACGTGAAGGGCCGTGTGCGGGGCCATGCGCGGGGCCATGGAAGGGCTTTGTGGGGACTGCTTGAGGGGGGCATCTGAAGATCCGTCCGAATGGCCGCCTGAATTGGGCGCCTGAAATGACCATCTGACATCCGAGATCTGAGATCCGAGATCTGAGAGCACGTCAAAAAGCTGATTCAACGGGAGGTTGTCATGTCGATCATCTGGATTCGTGTGCGGGTGGCAATGGCGGGGCTGGTGGGACGCGCGCGACTGAAGGGCCGTGGAGGCGACGCGGGGATGTCCACATCCGAATACGCCATGGGCACGATCGCGGCGTGTGCGTTCGCGGCCGTTCTGTACAAGGTGGTGACGAGTGAACTGGTTTCGACCGCACTTCAGTCGACCATCGGGAAGGCACTCGATGCGCCGTTCTGACAGCGGATTCGTGACGGCGGAGGCGGCCCTGGTGATTCCGGCGCTGGTGCTGTTCGCGGGGCTGCTGGTGTGGGCGCTGATGGCGGCCGCCGCGCAGATCCGGTGCGTGGACGCCGCTCGGGCCGGTGCCCGGGCGGCGGCCCGGTCGGAGCCGGCGGGCGCGGCGGTGGCGGCGGCCGAGGCGGCGGCCCCGCCCGGGGCGCGGGTGGAGCTTTCCCGGACGGGTGACCTGTGGCGGGTCCGTGTGTCGGCTCCGGCCCCGGGCCCGGCCGCGCTGCCGGTCCGGCTCACCGCCCTGGCCGCCGCCCTGGCCGAGGACACCGTCGGGCCGCCGCCGTGAACCGCCGCGGGGGCCGCCTGCGGGCCCGGGACCGGGACCGGGGGTCGGCCACAGTGTGGGGGGTCGTGGTGGTGACCGTGCTGATGGCGGTGTTCGGCGGGGTGCTCCTGCTCGGGCAGGCGGTGGTCTCCCGGCACCGTGCCGCGGCCGCCGCCGACCTGGCCGCCCTCGCAGCGGCCGCGAGCTGGGCCCACGGCCCGGAGGCCGCCTGCGCCACGGCGGTGCGGGTGGCGGTGGCTCAGGGCGCGCAGGTCACCGGGTGCGTAGTGACGGGAGAGGTCACGGAGGTCACCGCCCGTGCCCCGACGGGCCCCTTCCGACCGGAGCTGCGCTCCCGCGCGGGCCCGCCGCTGCCCCGGGAGCCCCGGTGAGGGGGCCCTCCCACGGAGCCGGGTCCCCGGGACCCGCGGCCTTGCGGAACCCGCAGCCGGGAGGGCCGCGGGGCCCACCCCGCCGTCCGGGAGGGCCGCGGGGCCCACCCCGCCGTCCGGGAGGGCTGGAGGGTGCTCGCCCCGCCCGTCCGGGAGGGGGGGGCGAGGGTGCTCGCCCTCTCCCGGGAGGGGCTGAGGATCCCGCTTCTGCCCTGGGGAGGAGCGAGGGTGCCTGCCCCCCCCGCCTGGGAGGGGTCAAGGACGCCCTGGAGGCCCGTCTGGGAGGGGCTGGGGGTACGGGCGTGGCTCCAGGGCGACTGTCCCGGTTTGGGGGGCGACAGGGGCGATTTTCAGCCAATCGCCGGTGAATCCGCGAAGCCCTGGTTCCCGCTGTCGGCCCTGGCGGCCCGTCGGCCCAGCCCCGCCCCCGAAGGTTCGGAGGGGCTCAGGGGGTCGCTGGTGGGGTGGGGGGTGGGGATTCCGAGAGGAGGTGGGTGAGGAGGCGGACGGCGCCGCGCTTGTGCAGGGGGTCGTTGCCGTTGCCGCACTTGGGGGACTGGATGCAGGAAGGGCAGCCGGCCTCGCACTCGCAGGCGGCGATCGCGTCACGGGTCGCCGTCAGCCAGGCGCGGGCCGTGTGGAAGGCGCGCTCGGCGAAGCCGGCTCCGCCCGGGTGGCCGTCGTAGACGAAGACCGTCGGGAGCAGGGTGTCGGGATGCAGCGGGACGGAGACCCCGCCGATGTCCCAGCGGTCGCAGGTGGCGAAGAGCGGGAGCAGGCCGATGGAGGCGTGCTCGGCGGCGTGCAGGGCGCCGCCGAGGATCTCCGGGTTGATCCGGGCCTCGTCGAGCTGGTCCTCGGTGACCGTCCACCACACGGCCCGGGTGCGCAGGGTGCGGGGCGGCAGATCCAGTTTGGCTTCGCCGAGCACCTCGCCGGTGATCAGTTTGCGGCGCAGATAGGAGACGACCTGGTTGGTGACCTCGACGGAACCGAAGCAGAGCCTGCCCCGGCCCCAGGCGATCTCCGTTTCGGTCTCCAGGACGGAGATGGCGGTCGTATCGCGGGCCGTGGTGGAGAACGGCGGGTTCGCCTCCTCGACCAGCGCGACCGAGTCCTCCAGGTCCAGGTGTTTCACCAGGTACGTGCGGCCCTGGTGGAGGTGGACCGCCCCGTCGTGGACGGCGGCGTGGGAGGCCTCCTCGTCGACCGTGCCCAGCAGGCGGCCCGTGGCGGCCTCGACGATCTGGACCGGGCGTCCGCCGCCGCCCCGGATGTCGGTGAGGTCCGAGGCCCGTTCCCGGCGGGTCCAGTGCCAGGCCGTGGCCCGGCGGCGCAGCAGTTTCGCCGCTTCGAGCTGGGGGAGGAGGTCGCGTGCCGCCGGGCCGAAGAGGTCGAGGTCGGGCTCCGTGAGGGGTAGCTCGGCTGCGGCCGCGCACAGGTGCGGGGCCAGGACGTACGGGTTGTCGGGGTCCAGGACCGTGGCCTCCACGGGCTGCCGGAACAGGGCCTCGGGGTGGTGGACCAGGTAGGTGTCCAGCGGGTCGTCGCGGGCGACCAGGATGGCCAGCGCGCCCTGGCCCGAGCGCCCGGCCCGGCCGGCCTGCTGCCACAGGGAGGCGCGGGTGCCCGGGTAGCCGGTGATCAGGACGGCGTCCAGGCCGGAGACGTCCACGCCCAGCTCCAGGGCGGTCGTCGCGGCCAGACCGAGCAGGTCGCCGGAGTGCAGGGCCCGTTCCAGGGCCCGGCGCTCCTCGGGCAGGTAGCCGCCGCGGTAGGCCGCGACCCGCCGGGGCAGCGAGCGGTCCACGGCCGCGAGCTTCTCCTGGGCGATCACGGCGATCAGCTCGGCGCCGCGCCGGGAGCGGACGAAGGCGACCGTACGGACGCCCTGGACGACCAGGTCGGTGAGCAGATCGGCGGTCTCGGCGGTGGCCGTACGGCGTACGGGGGCGCCCCGCTCGCCCTTGAGGTCGGTCAGGGGCGGCTCCCACAGGGCGAAGACGACCTCGCCGCGCGGGGAGGCGTCGTCGGACACCTCCACCACCGGCAGGCCCGTCAGACGGGACGCGGCGGTCGCCGGGTCGCTCGCGGTGGCGGAGGCCAGCAGGAACACGGGATCGGAGCCGTAGCGGGCACACAGCCGGCGCAGCCGCCGCAGGACCTGGGCGACGTGAGAGCCGAAGACGCCCCGGTAGGTGTGGCACTCGTCGATGACCACGTAGCGCAGGGCCCGCAGGAAGGAGGACCAGCGCGGGTGGGCCGGGAGGATCCCGCGGTGCAGCATGTCGGGGTTGGTGAGGACGTAGTTCGCGTACTGGCGCACCCACTCGCGTTCCTCGACCGGGGTGTCGCCGTCGTAGACGGCGGGCCGGATGGCGTTTCCGAGCGGGCCGGCCAGTTCCCGTACGGCACGGCGCTGGTCGGCGGCCAGGGCCTTGGTCGGGGCCAGGTACAGGGCGGTCGCGCCCCGGCCGTTGGGCGCCTCGGCCCCGTCGGCGAGGGCTGAGAGCACGGGCGCGAGGTAGGCCAGCGATTTGCCCGAGGCGGTGCCCGTGGCGACGACCACGGACTCCCCGTCGAGGGCGTGCTCGGCGGCCGCGGCCTGGTGTTCCCACGGATGGTCGATCCCGGCGGCCTGAATTGCGGCCACGACATCAGTTCGGATGCGATCGGGCCAGACCGCATGACGACCCTCCCGAGGGGGCAAGTGCTCCGTATGGGTGATGCGCGCAGCTCGGGAAGGCCCCCGTGACAGCCGGTCCAGGACCGTGCCGGGGGTGGGTCTGACGTCCTCGTGTGCCGTGGGCGGACCGGGACGGTGAGTGTTGGCCATTGGAACCGAGTGTGTCACCGGCGTGCGGGACAATGGTCCGAAGGCGTCGTGCGCGCCTGCCGGTAAGTGATTGAATGCCATCGCGGCAGCCAATCCCTCTCCTACCTCCGGGTTGGGGAGGCCCCTGGGGGGCGCCGCTCGATAGCAAGGTGCTGGAGGATCCGTGGACCTGTCCCTGTCGACTCGCACTGTCGGCGACCGTACGGTCGTGGAGGTCGGTGGCGAGATTGATGTGTATACCGCGCCCAAGCTGCGCGAGCAGTTGGTCGAGTTGGTGAACGACGGCAGCTACCACCTGGTTGTCGACATGGAGCGAGTGGACTTCCTCGACTCCACCGGGCTTGGTGTGCTCGTGGGAGGCCTCAAGCGCGTCCGCGCGCACGAGGGCTCGCTGCGTCTGGTGTGCAACCAGGAGCGCATCCTGAAGATCTTCCGAATCACCGGTCTGACCAAGGTGTTTCCGATCCACAACTCGGTGGAAGACGCCGTCAACGCCACCGACTGACGGCGCTCGGCGGCGAAACGGCCGATGATGGAGCGGGGGGTACCGGGCCACAAGCGGTCCGGGCCCCTGTAAGGCACGCCCGTAGTCCGAGGGGGACGCGCATGGCCACCGTTGAACTGCGCTTCAGCGCCCAGCCCGAACACGTCCGGACGGCCCGCTTGGTCGCGGCCGCCGTGGCGCGACGGGCCGGTGTGGAGGAAGCCGTCCTCGACGAGGTCCGTCTCGCCGTGGGCGAGGCCTGTTCGCGTGCCGTCGGACTGCATCGCACCAACGGGCTGACCGCGCCCGTCCGGGTGGTGCTGACCGAGGAGGAGAAGGTGTTCTCCATCGAGGTCAGCGACGAAGTACCCGGACCGGCCGGCGGTCCGGCTGCTGCCGTGCCCGGAATGGACGCCGTCCTGGACCCCGACATCGAGGGCGAGGACGAGATGGGCCTTGCCGTGATCAGCGGCCTGGTCGACGACGTCGACGTCATCAGCGGGGAGACCGGCGGGACCATCCGGATGAGCTGGCCCGTCTCGGGGACCTCCGAACTGCCGTAGTCGGCGGGTGCCCGGCTGCGGCTCGACCGCCGCCGGTCGCGGGGCGCTGCTCCCATCGGCGCCGGTCACGGCTCGACGCCCACCGCTTCGTGCCCGTTGTTACCAACCGCTATGTGCCCGTTGCCCGCCGAGTGGCCCTGTGCCGCCCGGGGGTTTTTGTGCTGCCCCGGGGCCCTCGTGGCCCCGGCGGGGTCTTGTGCTGCCCAGCGGTCACATGCCGTCCGGTGGGGCTCCGTGCGGCCTTGCAGGGTGTCGTGGGGCCTCCGCTGGGGCGCATGCCGGCTCGCAGGTCTCGTGGGGCTGGCGGGTTCTCGTGGTGCCCGGCGGGTTCTCGTCCCGCCTCGCGGGTTTGGTGCTTCCCCGTCTGTTTCGTGCCTCGGTCGGGCTGCGCCGCGGGCGGTCCTCGGCGTCCGGTCGTCTGGCGACGGGGGACCGGGCGGGTGCCGGTAAGGCGTCGGAGGCGCCTTGGTGTGGGCGCCGATGATGTTCCGCCGCGCGTGCCGACGTATCTTCTGATCTTATTCAAGGCCCTGCCGAGCAGGGCCTTTTGTGTGCCCGTAGATCAATTCCGTGATCGTTCTCCGGCAGATTTCCCGATCGGTGATCAAGCGTCAATGCTTTTGCCCCGTTACCGCTTTCGAGGGTAATGGAGTGACCAGATCTATTGGTGAGGAGCAAGTGCGGGCCAATTCCGTTTCCTGCGCACTGTTTTGATCGGGTCCCGCTCCCTACAATCCGTCCACATCTTGAGCTCATCACGTCAAGGAGGACGAATGACGGGGCTCTTCACCCCTATCGCGCCGGGTCGCACCACAGACCTGGCATCCGCAGTACTCACGGATGACAATCGGCTCATCGTGATCGTCATTGCGGCCGTGGCCATCGCCGCGCTCGTCGTCGCGCAGATCCTGGTCCGCCAGGTCCTCGCCGCCGACGAGGGAACCGACTCCATGAAGGAGATCGCCGCCGCCGTCCAGGAAGGCGCCAACGCCTACCTCGGCCGGCAGCTCCGCACGCTCGGCGTCTTCGCCGTCGTCGTGTTCTTCCTGCTGTTCCTGCTCCCCGCGGACGACTGGACGCAGCGGGCGGGACGTTCCGCCTTCTTCCTCGTCGGCGCCATCTTCTCGGCCGCCACCGGCTACATCGGCATGCGCCTCGCGGTCCGTGCCAACGTCCGCGTCGCCGCCGCCGCGCGCGAGGCCACCCCCAGAGAGGGCGAGCCCGCCAAGGACCTGACCGAGGTCTCCCACAAGGCCATGCGGATCGCGTTCCGCACCGGCGGCGTGGTGGGCATGTTCACCGTCGGCCTCGGCCTGCTCGGCGCGTCCTGCGTCGTGCTCGTCTACGCCGCCGACGCGCCCAAGGTCCTGGAGGGCTTCGGCCTCGGCGCCGCGCTCATCGCGATGTTCATGCGTGTCGGAGGCGGCATCTTCACCAAGGCCGCCGACGTCGGCGCCGACCTGGTCGGCAAGGTCGAGCAGGGCATTCCGGAGGACGACCCGCGCAATGCCGCGACCATCGCCGACAATGTGGGCGACAACGTCGGAGACTGCGCGGGAATGGCCGCCGACCTCTTCGAGTCGTACGCCGTCACCCTCGTGGCGGCCCTCATCCTCGGCAAGGCCGCCTTCGGCGACCTGGGCCTGGCCTTCCCGCTGATCGTCCCCGCCATCGGGGTCGTCACCGCGATGATCGGCATCTTCGCGGTCTCCCCGCGGCGCACCGACCGCAGCGGAATGACCGCCATCAACCGCGGATTCTTCATCTCCGCAGCCATCTCGCTGGTCCTCGTCGGGATCGCCGTCTACGCGTACCTGCCGGGCACCTACAAGGAGCTCGTCGGCGTCGACGACGCCGCGATCTCCGGGCACTCCGGCGACCCGCGGATCCTGGCGCTGGTCGCCGTCGCCATCGGCATCGTGCTCGCGGCCCTGATCCAGCAGCTCACCGGCTACTTCACCGAGACCAACCGCCGTCCCGTCCGGGACATCGGCAAGTCCTCCCTGACGGGCGCCGCCACGGTCGTGCTCGCGGGCATCTCGGTCGGCCTGGAGTCCGCCGTCTACACGGCGCTGCTCATCGGCCTCGGCGTGTACGGGGCGTTCCTGCTGGGCGGCACCTCGATCATGCTGGCGCTCTTCGCCGTGGCGCTGGCCGGCACCGGCCTGCTCACCACGGTCGGCGTCATCGTCGCCATGGACACCTTCGGCCCGGTCTCCGACAACGCCCAGGGCATCGCGGAGATGTCCGGGGACGTCGAGGGCGCCGGCGCGCAGGTGCTGACCGACCTGGACGCGGTGGGCAACACCACCAAGGCGATCACCAAGGGCATTGCCATCGCCACCGCCGTGCTCGCCGCGGCCGCGCTCTTCGGCTCGTACAACGACGCCATCGCGAACGCGGTCAAGGAGGTCGGCGCCAAGACGGCCGGGGAGATGAACCTCAGCCTGGACATCGCCCAGCCCAACAACCTGGTCGGGCTGATCCTGGGCGCGGCCGTCGTGTTCCTGTTCTCGGGCCTCGCCATCAACGCGGTGTCCCGTTCGGCCGGCGCGGTGGTCTACGAGGTGCGCCGCCAGTTCCGGGAGCACCCCGGGATCATGGACTACACCGAGAAGCCCGAGTACGGGCGCGTCGTGGACATCTGCACCAAGGACGCGCTGCGCGAACTCGCCACGCCCGGGCTGATCGCCGTCCTCACCCCGATCGCCGTCGGGTTCACGCTCGGCGTCGGAGCGCTCGGCTCCTTCCTCGCCGGCGCGATCGGCACCGGCACCCTGATGGCGGTCTTCCTCGCCAACTCCGGTGGCGCGTGGGACAACGCGAAGAAGCTCGTCGAGGACGGGCACCACGGCGGCAAGGGCAGTGCGGCCCACGAGGCGGTCGTCATCGGCGACACCGTCGGTGACCCGTTCAAGGACACCGCCGGTCCCGCCATCAACCCGCTGCTCAAGGTCATGAACCTGGTGGCGCTGCTGATCGCCCCCGCGATCGTGCAGTTCAGCTACGGCGCGGACGCCAGCCCGACCGTACGGGCGATCGTCGCGATCCTCTCGATCGGCGTCATCATCGGCGCGGTGTACGTCTCCAAGCGCCGCGGCATCTCCGTGGGCGACGACGGGGCGGGCGAGGGCGCGACCGCGGAGCGGGTGGGCCAGCAGGGCGACCCGGCGGCGGCGGTCTCCTCCTGAGACGGCAGTTGCGGGCCTGACCCGGCTCTCGCGGGCCTGAACCGGCCCGACTCGACCGTACGCCCGAATGGCGGACGGGGGGCGCGGACTGACGCGCCGTCCGTCCGCCTTTGCGTTTCCCGGATGGTGGACGTGTATCTTCCGGGCCGAGAGCCTTCGAAGGGACCAATCCGGTGAACAAGAAGCTTGCGGCCGCGGTATCGGGCGCTGCGGTGCTGATGCTCGTCCTGTCCGGCTGCGGCGGGGACGACGGCGACAAGAAGACCGACGCCTGGGCCAAGAAGGTCTGCGACAGCTGGCAGCCCGAGCTCAAGAAGATCGAGCAGGCGAACGCCGACATCAAGCGGGTGGCGACCGAGAGCAGTAAGCCCGAGGAGGTCCAGTCGACCGACTCGGCGGCCTTCGGGACCATGTCCGAGTCGTACAAGGCGATGGGTACGGCCCTTACGGGCGCGGGAGTTCCGCCCGTCAAGGACGGGGAGAAGACCCAGGCCGCCGCGGTCATGGGCTTCGAGTCGACGTCGGCGGGCTACACCGCCCTGAAGACGAAGATGGACGCCCTCGACGCCAAGGACCAGGGCAAGTTCGCCGAGGGCCTCAAGGAGGTGGCGGGCGGCCTGGAGGAGGCGACGAAGGGCGGCAAGGAAGCCCTCGACCAGCTCAAGGCGGGCGGGCTGGACAAGGCGATGAACAGCCAGAAGGGCTGCCAGGTGACGACTCCGTCGCCGGCGAAGTCCTAGAAGTCTTCGCGGAGGCCGCCGCTTTGCAGGCGGCGCCGCACACACCGGGGCGGCCGGGATCCTTCGGGACCCCGGCCGCCCCGGCGCATGTCCGTGGTGCTCGGCGGATGTCCGAAGGCCCCAGCGGATGTCCGTGGTGCTCGGCGGATGTCCGCAGGCCCCGGCGGATGTCCGCCCGCGCCGAAGGCCGTGTGGCGCGGGCAACGGCGGCGGCAGCGGCCACAATGGGCGGGTGAGTACCACCAGCCTTCCCCCCGGTCTGCCCACCCGCCTCCCCTCGTCGACCCGCGCGGCCGAGCTCCGCGCCGCGTTGCTCGCCGCGGGCTTCACCGCCGACGGGCTGCTCGACCTGCTCGGTGCCCCGGCGTACGCCGCGCTCGCCCGCAGTGAGACGGTCCCCGCCCTGCGCGCCACGCGGAGCCACGGCGACGGGCCGCTCGCGAGCCTGACCCGGCTGTTCCTGCTGCGGCAGCCGGTGCCGTACGTGCACGCGGCGGCGGCCCTGCCCGTCGATGCGGCGCTGGCCGACGGCTGGCTGCGGCGGGAGGGGGACGAGGTGCACGCCACCGTGGACGTGCGCCCGTACGGCGGTCCGGACGGCGAGGACTGGTTCATCGTCTCCGACCTCGGCTGCGCCGTCGGCGGGGCCGGCGGGATCGGCAGCCGCGAGGAGGGCGTGGTGCTCGGTGTCGGCGGAGCCTCCACGACCCTGGCCGGGATCACCATCCGCATCCCGGTCGGCTCGGCCCTCGACGTCGGCACCGGATCCGGGATCCAGGCACTGCACGCCGCCCAGCACGCGACCCGGGTCACGGCGACCGATGTCAACCCGCGGGCCCTGGAATTCACCCGGTTGACGCTGGCGCTGTCGGGGGCCCCCGAGGCGGAGCTGCTCGCCGGGTCGCTGTTCGAGCCGGTCGGCGGGGCCACGTACGACCTGATCGTGTCGAATCCGCCCTTCGTGATCTCCCCCGGAGCCCGGCTGACGTACCGGGACGGCGGGATGGGCGGCGACGACCTGTGCCGGACCCTGGTCCAGGAGGCCGGAGCCAGGCTCAACCCGGGCGGATTCGCGCAGTTCCTGGGCAACTGGCAGCACGTGGACGGCGAGGACTGGCACGACCGGGTACGGGCCTGGGTGCCGCGCGGCTGCGATGCCTGGATCGTGCAGCGCGACGTGCAGGACGTGACGCAGTACGCGGAGCTGTGGCTGCGCGACGCGGGAGACCACCGCACCGACCCCGCCGAGTACGAACAGCGGTACGAGGACTGGCTGGACGAGTTCGAAGCCCGCAAGACCAAGGCGGTCGGCTTCGGCTGGATCACGCTGCGGCGCAGCGACGCGGCCGAGCCGTCGATCGTGGTCGAGGAGTGGCCGCACTCGGTGGAACAGCCTCTCGGGGAAGCCGTCCTGGCGCACTTCGCGCGCCAGGACTACCTGCGCGACCACGACGACGCGGCCCTGCTCGCGGGCTATTTCCGGCTGACCGAAGAGGTCGTGCAGGAGCAGGTCGGCGCGCCCGGCGCGGAGGATCCGGAACACGTCGTGCTCCGGCAGAACCGGGGCATGCGGCGCGCCACCAAGGTCGACACGGTCGGGGCCGGCTTCGCCGGGGTGTGTGACGGATCACTGACCGCAGGGCGGATTCTGGACGCCATCGCCCAGCTGGTCGAGGAGGACCCGGTGGTCCTGCGGGACCGGACGCCCGAGGCGATCCGGATGCTCGTGGAGCAGGGGTTCCTGGAGCCGGTGAGCGCGGCGGAAACGGAAGCGGGCGCGGGGGCGGAGGCGGCCGGGGAGTAGGGCCGACGGCGCGGGCCGCGCAGTCGGAGCCAGGATGTAACCCCAGGTTCGACTGCTGTCTCCCCCCGGGTGAAATCCTCCCGTCAGCGGGATCCGGGGGGATCCCGAGAGCGGCCCGGGGGATGAGGTGAACGGCATGGAGCACGGTCCGGCGATCTTCGCGGCGGCCGTGTTCCTGCTGTTCGGGGCCGCTCTGCCGGCTTGGATGGGGGCGCGCGCCCCACGCGGCGCGCCGGTGGCCGAGGGCGTGCGCCCCGTCGTGGCCGTACCACTGGCCCTGCTCGTCGGCGGGGTGTCGCTGGCTCTCGGGGTCTGGTGCCTCGGACGGCTGTGAGGGCGGGGCCCGGCCCTTGTGACATGGGGCTCTGTGACATTGGGCTCTGACGTCCGGCCGGTGGCGCTCGGCCCCGCGGCGCTCGGCCCCGCAAAATTCGCCCGGTGGCGCTCGGCCCTGTGACATTCGGCCCACGGCACTCGGGCCCGTGATGCCGGGGCGGTGTCGCCGTCGGTGGTGGTGGCCGCTTCGGTCCGGCGGAGACGGGGGTCCCGGCTCGGGGCCGCCGAATCTGCCGGATGTCGCCCAGGTTCCGGCGGCGCGCCGGGTTTCGTCCGCTCGTCCGGAATGCGCGCAGGACCGTACGCATGGACGCACGTCGATCAACATCGACAAACACCGACGTGAAGAGGGGTCCGGGGGCGGGGCCAGACGGCCCTTCGGCCACTCTGCCCGGTGAGTGCGGAGGGCCCGGCGCGGCATCCGGGCGGCAGAAATGGCACTTGTCGGGTTACCGTTCGAGTGGCCGTTGCGGGCTTCTGCCGTTTGACACGGGGGCGGGTTGTACCGTCACACTCCGCAGCGTCGCCGTACTGCGACCGAGTGCCGACCGGAGAGAAGAGCCAAGTTGTCCCCGACTAGCGAGACCGCAAAGGGCGGCCGCCGACTCGTCATCGTCGAGTCCCCTGCCAAGGCGAAGACGATCAAGGGCTATCTCGGCCCCGGATACGTCGTCGAGGCGAGCGTCGGGCACATCCGCGACCTCCCGAGTGGCGCGGCCGAGGTTCCCGACAAGTACACCGGTGAGGTCCGCCGTCTCGGTGTGGACGTCGAACACGACTTCGCGCCGATCTACGTCGTCAACGCCGATAAGAAGGCCCAGGTCAGGAAGCTCAAGGAGCTGCTGGCCGAGTCCGACGAACTCTTCCTCGCCACCGATGAGGACCGCGAGGGCGAAGCCATCGCGTGGCACCTGCAGGAAGTCCTCAAGCCCAAGGTCCCCGTCCACCGGATGGTCTTCCACGAGATCACCAAGGACGCGATCCGCGACGCCGTCGCCAACCCGCGCGAGCTCAACCAGCGCATGGTCGACGCGCAGGAGACCCGCCGCATCCTCGACCGCCTCTACGGCTACGAGGTCTCGCCGGTCCTGTGGAAGAAGGTCATGCCGAAGCTGTCGGCGGGCCGCGTCCAGTCGGTGGCCACCCGCATGGTGGTCGAGAAGGAGCGCGAGCGCATCGCCTTCCGCTCGGCCGAGTACTGGGACCTGACCGGCACCTTCGCCACCGGCCGCGCCGGTGACGCCTCCGACCCCTCCACGCTGGTCGCCCGCCTGAACACGGTGGACGGCAAGCGCGTCGCACAGGGCCGCGACTTCGGTTCGACCGGGCAGCTCAAGAGCGAGGTGCTGCACCTCGACGAGGCGAACGCGCGGGCGCTGGCCGCCGCGCTGGCGGAGACCTCGTTCGCCGTCAGGTCGGTCGAGTCCAAGCCGTACCGCCGTTCCCCGTACGCCCCGTTCCGCACGACGACGCTCCAGCAGGAGGCCTCGCGCAAGCTCGGCTTCGGTGCGAAGGCGACGATGCAGGTGGCGCAGAAGCTGTACGAGAACGGCTTCATCACCTATATGCGTACCGACTCCACGACGCTCTCCGACACCGCGGTGTCGGCGGCCCGTGCGCAGGTCACGCAGCTCTACGGGGCCGAGTACCTGCCGGAGAAGCCGCGCGTCTACGCGGGCAAGGTCAAGAACGCGCAGGAGGCGCACGAGGCGATCCGTCCTTCGGGTGATCGTTTCCGCACCCCGGCCGAGACCGGTCTGACCGGCGACCAGTTCCGTCTGTACGAGCTCATCTGGAAGCGCACCGTCGCCTCCCAGATGAAGGACGCGGTCGGCAACTCGGTGACCGTGAAGATCGGCGGCCGGTCGGCGGACGGCCGTGACGCCGAGTTCAGCGCGTCCGGCAAGACGATCACCTTCCACGGCTTCATGAAGGCCTACGTCGAGGGCGCGGACGACCCGAACGCCGAGCTCGACGACCGTGAGAAGCGTCTCCCGCAGGTCGCCGAGGGCGACGCGCTGTCGGCCGAGGAGATCACGGTCGACGGCCACTCGACCAAGCCGCCGGCCCGCTACACCGAGGCCTCGCTGGTCAAGGAGCTGGAAGAGCGGGAGATCGGCCGTCCGTCGACGTACGCGTCGATCATCGGCACGATCCTGGACCGCGGGTACGTCTTCAAGAAGGGCACGGCGCTCGTGCCGTCCTTCCTGTCGTTCGCCGTGGTCAACCTGCTGGAGACGCACTTCGGGCGGCTCGTCGACTACGACTTCACCGCCAAGATGGAGGACGACCTCGACCGCATCGCGCGGGGCGAGGCCCAGTCCGTGCCGTGGCTCAAGCGCTTCTACTTCGGCGCGGAGGACGCGACCGAGGTCGTGCCGGCCGACGGTGACGCGCTCGGCGGTCTGAAGGAGCTGGTGACCGACCTGGGCGCGATCGACGCCCGGGAGATCTCCTCCTTCCCCGTCGGCGAGGGCATCGTGCTGCGCGTCGGCCGCTACGGGCCGTACGTGGAGCGCGGTGAGAAGGACGCCGAGGGCCACCAGCGGGCGGACGTTCCCGAGGAGCTGGCCCCCGACGAGCTGACGGTCGAGTACGCGGAGGAGCTCTTCGCGAAGCCGAGCGGCGAGTTCGAGCTGGGCAAGGACCCGATCAGCGGGAACGAAATCGTCGCGAAGGACGGTCGCTACGGGCCGTACGTGACGGAGATCCTGCCCGAGGGCACGCCGAAGACGGGCAAGAACGCGGTCAAGCCGCGGACGGCCTCGCTGTTCCAGTCGATGAGCCTGGACACGGTCACGCTCGAAGACGCCCTTCGTCTGATGTCCCTTCCCCGGGTCGTCGGCGTGGACGCGGAGGGCGCGGAGATCACCGCGCAGAACGGCCGCTACGGCCCGTACCTGAAGAAGGGCACGGACTCGCGGTCGCTGGAGACCGAGGACCAGCTGTTCGCCATCACCCTGGAGCAGGCGCTCGCGATCTACGCGCAGCCGAAGCAGCGGGGGCGCGCGGCCGCGAAGCCGCCGCTGAAGGAGCTGGGGACGGACCCGGTCAGCGAGAAGCCGGTGGTCGTCAAGGACGGCCGGTTCGGCCCGTACGTGACGGACGGCGAGACGAACGCGACGCTGCGGCGGGACGACGACGTCGAGACGATCACGCCGGAGCGGGGCTACGAGCTGCTCGCGGAGAAGCGCGCCAAGGGTCCGGTGAAGAAGACGGCCAAGAAGGCTCCCGCGAAGAAGGCCCCGGCGAAGAAGGCGACGGCGACGAAGACCGCTGCCGCCAAGAAGACGACGACGGCCAAGAAGGCGACGGCGGCGAAGAAGACCACCGCCACCGCGAAGAAGACGGCCGCGAAGAAGACGGCGGCCGCTGCGGCGGACGAGTAGTCGCTGACGAGCAGTCGCGGACCAGTAGTCGCGGACGAGTAGTAACCGGCAGGGCCCGTGCGATGCGCACGGGCCCTGCCGTTTCGGGGGTCACACCGGAGCTTGTCCACAGGGGCTCCGCACCCGCCAAGCACAGCGGATAGGCTGGGCGGATGACGCGAGCCGAGCAGCCAACGGTCGTGACCGCCACCACCGACACCGCCCCCACCTACGACGAAGCCCTCGCCGCGGACTCCCGCGAGCGCGCGGTGCGCGCCCTGCTGCGCACCCCCGGGCTGCGCCGTCTGTGGAGCGCGCAGTTGGTGAGCGGCATCGGCGATGCCCTCGCCCTGCTGGTCCTGGTGCTCCTGGTCTTCCAGGCGGCCGTGGACCAGGAGCCCTTCGGCGGTGGTTACACCGGCTGGGCCCTCGCCGTGGCCGCCGTCTTCGGCGTCCGCGTGGTGTCCACCGTCCTCTTCGGTGCGGTCCTCCTCGGACCGCTGGCCAAGCTCACCGCCCCCGGCGGCAAGCTGGACCGCCGCTGGACGATGATCGGCGCCGACGGGCTCCGGCTCGGCCTCTTCGTCGTGGCCCCGCTGTGGCTCGACTGGATCGGCCCGAACGCGCTGACCGCCCTGCTCGCCACCGTCTTCGTCTCCGGCGCCGCCGAGCGGATGTGGGGGCTGGCCAAGGACAGCGCCGCGCCCGGCTTGCTGCCGACGCCGCCGCCGGAGGGGGCGACCGTACGGCCGCTGCCCGATCACCTCGACGCCCTGCGCCGGCTGAACCTGCGTACCGCCTTCGCCGCCCTGCCGATCGCCGCGGCCGCACTGCTCGCCTCGACGCTGATCGGCAAGGCCCTCGGCCTCGGCATCGGCTGGTTCGCCGAGAACCAGGCCGCCCTCGGCTCGTACGTGGCCTCCGGTCTCTTCGCGGCCTCCGTATCGCTGCTGCTCCCGCTGGTGCTGCCCGCGACGAAGACCCCGCGGCCGCGCTCCCCGCTGGAGGGCCTGCGCGCCCCCAAGGCGGGGGACCGGCCGGAGAAGGGGCGTACCGGGGCCATCCCGCTGTTCGTCCTCGTCTGCGCGGCCGTCGCCGGAGCCGTCGCTGCCGCCGCCGCCGTGGCCGTCCTGCACGCCACCGACCTGGGGGGCGGAGCAGCCGCGTTCTCGCTGTTCGTACTGGCCCTGCTGGGCGGCACCGCCCTCGGCATCCGCGCCACCCAGGCCGGCAAGGTCCTTCCCTCCCTGTCCCGGCGCCGCCTGCTCGCGCTGGCCGTCGGGGTGGCCGGGCTGGCGCTGCTGCTGACCGGGCTGGTTCCGGACACCTCGACGGTGGTGTTCCTCTCGCTGCTCGCCGGCACCGCCGCGGGCGTCGCCGCGAACACCGGGCACACGCTGCTCGACCAGGAGACCGAGGAGTTCCGCCGGGCCCGGGTCACCGAGCACCTGCAGGCCGTCGTCCGGGTCGCCGTGGCCGTCGGGGCCGTGGCCGCCCCGCTGCTGGCCGCCCTGATCGGACCGCACCGGCTGGCCGCCGGCGGGGTCGTCTTCGCCCACGGCGGCGCGGCCTTCACGCTGATGCTGGTCGGCGCCCTGCTGCTGCCGGTCGCCGTCATCGTCCTGGCCAAGGCCGACGACCGCAGCGGCGTACCGCTGCGCCGCGACCTGCGCGAGGCGCTGCGCGGCGGGGAGCCGGTCCAGGCCGCGTCCGACGCCGGGTTCTTCATCGCCCTGGAGGGTGGCGACGGCGCCGGCAAGTCCACCCAGGTGCAGGCGATGGCCGACTGGATACGGGCGAAGGGCCACGAGGTCGTCGTCACGCGCGAGCCCGGGGCCACCCCGGTGGGCAAGCGGCTGCGTTCGATCCTGCTCGACGTGTCCTCCGCCGGCCTGTCGAACCGCGCCGAGGCCCTGCTGTACGCGGCCGACCGCGCCGAGCACGTGGACACCGTCGTACGGCCCGCCCTGGAGCGCGGCGCGGTGGTCATCACCGACCGCTACGTCGACTCCTCGGTGGCCTACCAGGGCGCCGGCCGGGACCTGTCCCCGACCGAGATCGCCCGTATCTCGCGCTGGGCCACGGACGGACTCGTACCGAATCTGACCGTGCTGCTCGACGTGTCGCCGGAGACGGCCCGGGAGCGGTTCACGGAGGCGCCGGACCGGCTGGAATCGGAGCCGGCGGAGTTCCACCAGCGCGTGCGCGCCGGATTCCTGACCCTGGCCGCGGCCGACCCCGGGCGCTACCTGGTGGTCGACGCGGGCCAGGACCCGGAGTCGGTCAGCACCGTCGTGCGCCACCGCCTGGACCGGATGCTCCCGCTGTCGGAGGCCGAGGTGGCCGCGCAGGCGGAGGCCCGCCGGCTCGCCCTGGAGGAGGCCAAGCGCAAGGCCGAGGAAGAGGCCGCGCGCAAGGCGGAGGAAGCCCGGCTGCTGGCCGAGGAAGAGGCCCGCAAGGCCCGCGAGGCCGAGGAGGCCCGGATCGCGGCCGAAGCCGAGGCCGCCCGCAAGGAGCACGAGGCGCGGCTGCGCGCCGAGGAGGAGGCCCGCGAGCGGGCCGAGGCCGAGCGGCTGCGGCTGGAGGCCGAGGAGAAGGCCCGCGCGGTGGAGCAGGAGCGGCTGCGCAAGCAGGCGGAGGAGGAGGCCCGGCTGCACGCCGAGGCCGAGGAGCGCCGGCTGGAGAAGCAGCGGCGGGCCGAGGAGGCCCTGCTGAAGGCCGAGGAGGCGCGGCGGCTGGCCGAGGCCTCGGCGGCGGAGGCGGCGGCGAAGTCCGCTGCTGCCGCGGCGGCTGCCGCCTCGGTCGCGGCTGCTTCGGCGTCCGTGCCGGCGGCTGCGCCTGCTGCACCGGCGGCTCCTGCGGCTGCCCCTGCTGCTGCCGGGGAGTCTGCGCCCAAGGCCGACCTGCGCAAGGAACCGCACCACGACGAGGCCGTCACGATCGAGACTCCGGTCGTCAAGCGGGTCGTGCAGCCGGACGACGTCACCCAGACGGTCCCGGTCCCGCAGGCCGATCCGGCGGCGGGTCCGGCGGACGAGACGGCGGTGCTGCCGCCCGTCCGCGCGACGGGTCCGGCGGACGAGACGGCGGTCCTGCCGCCCGTACGCCCCACGGGCACGGGCGAGGCGCCGGCTACGCGGCCGGCAGCGCCCAGGGCCCCGTACTCCGCGTCCCGGCCGACGGCCCAGCGCCCCGAGGAGAACCCGGCCGACCGGGTCCCGCCGGGCATCTTCCGCGACTCGGGCAACGACGCGACCCGCGAACTGCCGCTCCCCGCCGAGGACGGCCGGCCGCGCAGGCCCCGCTCGGACTGGGCGGAGGAGACTCCGCTGGACGATCTGCCGACGCTGGCGGACGAGCTGCTGGGACCGCGCCGGGACGACGAGGACGACCAGGGCCGGGGGCCGCGCCGCCGCTGACCGCGGCGGTGACGGGACCGGCGGCGTTGACGGCTGGGGTCGTCGTGGGGACCGGCTGACGGGGATTGTCAGTGGGAGCCGCCACACTGGGTGAGCAGACGGCACGGACGGTACGCGAGGGAAAGGTGGTGGGCGGGATGCCCGTATGGGACGACCTGGTGGGACAGGAGCGGGTCCAGACCCAGCTGGCCGCCGCCGCAGTCGACGCCGACGCCCTGGTCACCGCCATCGAATCGGGGAACCCGCCGCCGCCCGCCTCCAAGATGACGCACGCCTGGCTGTTCACCGGCCCGCCCGGCTCCGGCCGGTCCACCGCCGCCCGTGCCTTCGCGGCCGCGCTCCAGTGCACCAGCCCGGACCGCGCCCTCGGCGGCGAGCCGGGCTGCGGGTTCTGCGACGGCTGCCACACCACCGTGATCGGTACGCACGCCGACGTCGAGATCGTCCGTACCGATCAGCTGTCCATCGGCGTGAAGGACACCCGGGCGCTGGTGCGCCGGGCGCAGCTCTCCCCGGCCGTCGGACGCTGGCAGGTCATCGTCCTGGAGGACGCCGACCGGTTGACGGAAGGCGCGGGCAACGTCCTGCTCAAGGCCGTGGAAGAGCCCGCTCCGCGGACCGTGTGGCTGCTGTGCGCCCCCTCGCTGGAGGACGTGCTGCCCACCATCCGCTCCCGCTGCCGGCACCTTTCGCTGCGCACCCCGCCGGTGTCCGCCGTCGCCGAGGTGCTCGTGCGGCGCGACGGCATCGAACCGGCCGTGGCGCAGGCCGCCGCCCGCGCGACCCAGGGGCACATCGGCCGGGCCCGCCGGCTCGCCACCGACGAGGCGGCCCGTTCACGGCGCGCCACCGTGCTGCGGCTGCCGTTGCGCGTGGCCGACGTCGGCGACTGCCTGAAGGCGGCGCAGGAGCTGGTGGACGCCGCTGCGGAGGACGCCAAGCAGGTCGCGGAAGAGGTCGACACCAAGGAGACCGAGGAGCTGCGGGCCGCGCTCGGCGCCGGAGCGGGTACCGGCGGGCGGATGCCGCGCGGTACGGCGGGCGTGATGAAGGAGCTGGAGGACCGGCAGAAGCGCCGGCGTACGCGTACGCAGCGCGACAGCCTCGACCTGGCCCTGACCGACCTCACCGGCTTCTACCGGGACGTGCTGGCCCTCCAGCTCGGCTCCGCGCTGGCCATCGCGAACGAGGAGATACGGCAGGACCTGGACCGGATCGCCCGGGAGTCGGGCCCGGAGCGCACCTTGCGGCGGATCGAGGCGATCATCGCGTGCCGGCAGGCGCTGGACCGCAACGTCGCCCCGCTGCTCGCCGTCGAGGCCATGACGATGTCGCTGCGCGCGGGCTGACACGCGGTTCCGCTGCGCCTCCGGGTGCGCGCCTGCGCCTGTGACTGCCTGTGCCTGTGACTCCGGTTGACGGCCTCACCCGTTCGAGGGGTCCGCGTGGCGGGCCGGAGACGCCCCCGGTCCGTGCGGGGCGGCGCCCCGCGCCCGGGCGGCCGCCCGCCGCCCGGCGCGGGCACGACCGCCCCGGGCATGCCCGCAGGCCGTAGGCTCCGGGAATGGACACCAGTCGCCTGCTGCGCACCACCGGGACCGTGATCGCCGCTGCGGGGCTACTGCTCTCCGGGTGCACCTCGGGCGGTTCGGGAACACCCCGTGCCGCCGCGTCGTCCGGCGGGGCCTCCGAGAAGCCGTCGGCCGAGCCGACCGCCGTCCCGGCCGCGCTGCGCCCGTACTACGACCAGAAGCTGACCTGGCGCGAGTGCGGTGTGCCCGGCTTCGACTGCACCACCATGAAGGTTCCGCTGGACTACGAGAACCCCGGGGCCGGGGACATCGACATCGCGGTGTCCCGCCGCAAGGCCACGGACCCCTCCAAGCGGCTCGGCTCGCTCGTGGTGAACCCGGGCGGCCCGGGCGGATCCGGCATCGGCTACCTCCAGGCGTACGCGGGCATCGGCTACCCGGCCCCGGTGCGTGCCGCGTACGACATGGTCTCCTTCGACCCGCGCGGCGTCGACCGCAGCAGCCCCGTGGAATGCCTGAACGGCCCGGCCATGGACAAGTACACCCAGGTGGACCAGACGCCGGACACGCCGGCGGAGCAGGCCCTGCTGGTGGCCGCCTTCAAGGAGTTCGCGGCCGCCTGCCAGACGCACTCGCAGCGGGTCCTGCCGCACGTGTCCACGATCGACGCCGCCCGCGACATGGACGTCCTGCGCGCGGTGCTGGGCGACGAGAAGCTGACGTACGTCGGAGCCTCGTACGGCACCTTCCTCGGGGCGACGTACGCCGACCTCTTCCCGGGCCGAACCGGCCGGCTGGTGCTCGACGGGGCGATGGACCCCTCCCGGCCCGCGGTCGAACTGAACCGGGACCAGACGGAGGGCTTCGAGACCGCCTTCCGGGCCTTCGCGGCGGACTGCGCGAAGCAGACCGACTGCCCGCTCGGCCAGGGCAGCCCGGAGCAGATCGCGGAACGCCTGAAGGAGTTCTTCCGCAAGGTCGACGCCCAGCCGGTCCCCACGACCGACCGCTCGCGCAGCGCGCTCGGCGAGTCGCTGGCGACGACCGGGGTGATCGCCGCCCTGTACGACGAGAACGCCTGGCCGCAGCTGCGCGAGGCGCTCGGGGCCGCGATCAACGCGGACGACGGCAACGGGCTGCTGGCGCTCGCCGACAGCTACTACGAGCGCGAGCAGGACGGCAAGTACGCCAACCTCATGTCGGCGAACGCCGCCGTCAACTGCCTCGACCAGCCACCGGCCTTCGCCGGGCCCGAGGCGGTCGAGAAGCAGCTGCCCTCCTTCGAGAAGGCCTCTCCGGTCTTCGGCGCGGGCCTGGCCTGGGCCTCGCTGAACTGCACGTACTGGCCGGCGAAGGCCACCGGCACGGCCCAGGCACTGCACGCGAAGGGCGCCCCGCCGATCGTGGTGGTCGGCACCACCCGCGACCCGGCGACCCCGTACAAGTGGGCCGAGGCCCTGGCGATGCAGCTCGACTCGGGCGTCCTGCTGACCTACGACGGCGACGGCCACACGGCGTACGGCCGGGGCAGCGACTGCATCGACTCGGCGATCAACCGCTACCTGCTGGAGGGCACTGCTCCGCAGGACGGGAAGAAGTGCTGACCACCACCGGCGACGCCGTTGAAGGACCCTGTTCGGGGCACCCCGTTTAACCCTGTAGACTTGGCGCCGCTGCTGATGAGAGCCTCCCACCAGGGAAATTCTTGTCTTCCCAGCGGTGCCGCCTTAGCTCAGCTGGCCAGAGCAACGCACTCGTAATGCGTAGGTCTCGGGTTCGAATCCCGAAGGCGGCTCTGTAGAACCCCCAGGACTCACTCGCCGTGACCTGGGGGTTTTGCTTTTTTCGAGGTCGTGCTCAGACCAGTACGGATGACCTGTCGCGGAGGTCGGTGTGCAGGCGGTGCCCGTAGTCCAGGGCGGAATCCGCCGTGGGGGCCACGTGGAGCAGGGGTTGTCCGGCACGGACTTCGGTCACCATGCGTTCATCGGTGATCTCACCGGTGAGGCCGTTCTCGTCGAGGCAGCGTCGCACGTCGAAGAAGCCGCCGTTCACCGCTACCAGATGGCGGCCGGGCCAGTCCGGGAGACTCGCGGGAGCCCCGGCGGATTCGAGTGCCCCGAGGGCGAGCTCCGCCTCGGACGAGGTCCCGAACTCGGCGACGACCGAACGGGCATCGATGATCACAGCGTCGACGCCGATGCCGTCGCCATGGCCGTCGATCACCGAACCCGCCTCGAACGCACCCGTGTTGAGTCGGCAGACGATCTGCACCTGGTGGCGCTGGGCGGTCCGCACCGCCTCCGGGTGCAGTACCTTCGCGCCGTGGCGACCGAGCAGCACGACGTCCTCGTACGAGAGGGCGGGAATGCGCCGCGCCTCCGGGACCAGGCGCGGATCGGCGTCGTACACCCCGTTGACGTCGGAGTAGATCTCACAGCTCTTCAGGCCCAGAGCACCTGCCAGCGCCGTGGCGCTGAGGTCGGAACTGTTCTTCCCGAGCCAGGCCGGGTTCCCGCTCCCGTCGTCGGCCTGTCCGCCGGGAAGCACGACGACGGGAGCGCGCGTGAATGCCTCCTCCAGCGGGCCCGGGTCGAAGCCGGTGAGCGTGGCCGCCTTGTGCCGGGTGCCGTCCGAGCGCAGTCCGGTGCGGTCGCCGTGCAGCATCACCGCGTCGACGCCCTCGCCCCGCAGGGCTATCCGCAGCAGACCCGCGCCGATGGTGTCCGCAAGGGGCAGCACTCCGTGGAGCGTTTCCACGGAAACACCGGGGTCGATGGACTGGGCGATCTCGCGCAGGCCCTCGGTCGCGCCCGGCATGCCGCTGACGACCACGACGAGCCGTTCCCCGGCTTCGACCCGGGCTCTGAGGTGCGCGGCCACATCACGGTAGTGGCCGGCGGAGGCGAAGCTGGACCCGCCGAACTTCAGCACGCTTGTGGGGCGGTGGTCGATGTTGCTCATGCCATGCCCTCCTGGACGGCTCGTTCGGCGATCTGCAGCGCGTTGAGTGCGGCGCCGATCCTCAGGTTGTCCGCGACGAGCCACAGCAGGGCGCGGTTCGGGCGCTCGGGGTCGATCCGGATGCGGCCGACGTGGACCAGATCGGGCGCGTCGACGATGGTGCGGGGCGTGGGCCAACCCTCGCGCCACACCTTGACCTCGTCCTGGGCGTCCAGCAGGCGGGCCAGTTCGGTGGCGTCCACCGGGCGATCGCACTCGAGGGCAACGGCCTCGCTGTGCCCGTTCTCCACGGGGACTCGGACGCAGGTCGCGACGAGGTCCAGTCCGGGCAGGTCGAGGATGCGCCGGGACTCCTGCCGCATCTTGCGCTCTTCGAGGGTGAATCCGTCGGCCTGCATGGTGTCGATGGCCGGCAGGACGTCGAAGGCCAGTGGCTGACTGAACCGCTGGGCCTGAGCGGTTTCGCCCGCCAGAATGCTGCGCGCGCCGTCGTACAACTCGTCGATGCCGTTCTGACCACCGCCGGAGGCGGCCTGGTAGGTGGAGACGTAGACGCTCCGCAGCCCGAAGGCCTCGTGTACCGGGCGCAGCAGACGAACCAGCGGAATGGTCGAGCAGTTGGGGTTGGCGACGATCCCGGAGATCGGGCGCTCGGCCAGCAATGCGCCGTTGACCTGCGGAACGACGAGATGCGATGCGGGGTCCATCCGGAAGGCGTTGGTGTTGTCGATCACCAGGGCGCCTGCTCCGGCGGCCTTCTCCGCCCATTCGGCGCTGACGGGTGTACCCGCAGAGAAGAACGCGATGTCGACGTCGGAGAAGTCCGTGGTGCGCAGGTCCTCGACGACGACGGTCCGGCCGAGGACGGTTACGGCGCGGCCGGCGGACCGCTCCGAAGCGACCAGCCGCACGGAGTCGTGGGCGAATCCGCGCTCCTCGATCAGGCCCAGCAGGGTGCGGCCTACGGCTCCGGTGCCGCCGACGACGGCGATACGGGGTGGACGCGAACGACTCACGTGGTGCTCCGAGAAGGGAGGGCCGGTACGGGACCGGCGGCTTTGATTGCCACAGGGGCGACGGGAGTAAGGGGGGTGGCGGCGGGAACCGGGGCGACCGGGCGGCTCGGCCCGAAGCGCCAACCGAGGTTGATGCCCAGGGTCGCGGCGGCGATCAGCGGAATGCCCAGGGCTTGCAGAAGGCTCACACGGTGTCCGTACACGGCCCAGTCGCAGAACATCGCAACGGCCGGATAGATGAAGGCCAGCACGGCGATCTTGGACGTGGGCAGCTTCTGGTACGAGGAGTACATGAGGGCGTACATCACACAGGTGTGGATGACCCCGAGGCCGACCAGCCAGGCCCAGCCGGCGCCCAGACCTGCCGTCTCCGCCAGGTTCGTGAACGGAAGCAGCAGGGGGATGCCCACGAGAACCTGCATCAGGGCGACCAGATGCGGCCTCACGCCCGTCACGCGTTTGGTGTAGATGGTGGAGAGCGCATAGAAGAGGGCTGCGAGCAGCGCCTCTCCCAGTCCGATCAGGTAGCTGCCGCCTCCGACGAGGTCGGCGGGGGACACCCCGGCGACCAGGACGAGTCCACCGAAGGCGACGGCCAGCCAGCCGAACTTCGAGATCGTCAGCTTGTCGCGGAAGAAGAGCGCGCCGAGCAGGACCACGTAGAACGGCTGTGTGTGGTAGACGACCGTGGCAACGGAAATGGACGTGGACCGGTACGACTCGAAGAGCAGCACCCAGTTGAAGACGATGAACACACCGCCCAGGCAGGTCAGGAGAACCTTGTGCCGGGTGAAGCCGTGGTCACGGAAGAATCCGCGGGCCAGGCAGTACAGGCCGAGTGCGACCGCGCCGAACACGCATCGGAAGAAGACCACGTTGAACGGAGCGGCTCCGGACTCGACCACGAAGACGCCGATCGTGCCCGAGAGGACCATCGCCAGTGACAGCTGGAGAGCGCCCTTTCGTTCTGCTCCGGTCGGGGCTGCGCTCATGGTGAACCTCTTCTATCGAAGGACGGGGACAGGCCGGAGGTCGTAGCGCCTCTGGTTCTCGCTGAGCATCCGGAGCAACTCGGCCGATCCGCCCGCGTGGGCGTCCGTTCGCGCGCTCCGCGGAGGCAGGGGCATCCGGCCGGTGTCGGCCCAGGTGAGCCGCCCCTCGGGGGTGAAGGCAGTCCGTGTCCGCCCGGCGTTGTCCGGGTGGAGGCAGTACGGCAGGTCCAGCACGCCCGTACGGAATGCGGTGACCAGGGAGTCACCGATGTCAGGGCGCAGCCCGCGAACCGCATCGACCAGGGCGCGTGCCTCGAGGTAGGTCTCGCTGTCCTCGTCGCCATGGTCCGTACGGGTGATGAGAGCGGCCTGTGGCCCGAAGCGGGTCGCGTGCTCGGCTGCGAGTTCCAGCGCCTCGACGTTCTCCGCGACCGTGGGGATGCGCGAGGATTCGACGGCGGTCTTGACGATCAGCCGATGCGCGCCTGCCGCCAGTGCCAGTTCCACGCTGTCGCGGGAGATCGCCGCAGCGCCCTCGGGGGTGCTGGGGAAGAGCCCCATGAACGTGTAGACGACGATATGGGTGTCCAGATCGGGCAGGAACTCGCGGACGAGTCGGCGAAGTGCCCGGACTGCCTCGCGGTCCTGGCCGGCGTGCACCTGCTGTGCGTAGCTCAGCGAGATGCTGCGGAGACCGTGCTGCCGGAAGAAGAGCCCCTCCAGGATGCTGAGCGCGACCGTCAGCGATGGCGGACACAGCTGGCCCAACATGCAGCCGGCGAAGCTCTCCAGGTGTCCGGGCCTGCCGTCGCCGGGGCCCGGCGCGAGGACCTCGCAGCACTCGGCCCAGGCCTCGACGGCCTTGGCGAGCGGAACTCGGCTGTAGGGCAGGCAGTAGGAGACGGGGCCGCCCTCAGTGGCGTCCAGTCCCGCGTCCAGCAGGGTCCTGAAGATCTTCAGGGGCAGTGCGGATCCGTGCCGTACCTGGACGGGTACGCGGGTGCCGACGGCCTCGGCGACCATGTCGCGGGTGTCGGTGGCCCCGTGCAGTACGAGGGGATAGCCGTTCAGATCGTGGCCGTCGCGAAGGGCGAGGTCGGCGGCCGCGTGATCGCCGACCCTGGTGTAGCTGTCCAGGGTGAGGGTGCCGACGGTGTCGGCCCGTGCGCCGGCGACGGCCCGCAGACCGTCACGCATGCGGGGGATGGTGCCGAAACCCATCCGGGGCTGGACCACGAGTCGGCCCTGCGCGTGGTGCTCGGCCACGTAGGCGGAGAAGGCGATGGGCGCCGGTGACGTCGTCACGCCGCGACCAAGGCGTCAAGGTGCTCGAGGTGCCGGATGAACTCCGGAATCGCGTCCTCACCGACGAAGACCCCGGAGAAGCCCTGGTCGAGCAGGTCGGCGATGTAGCTGGTGTTCCCGTCTCCCCGAGTGCCCAACTTGCCGCCGATGACGACCGGAAGGCCGGGAAGGTGCTCGTGCAGGGCGCGGACGTACGATCCGCCCTGTTGATGGCCATGACCGTTGACGCTGCTGATGACGACCAGGTCGGGACGCTCGCTGAGGGCTTCCTGCACAAGCAGTGATTCCGGTACACAGGCACCGATGTTGACGGTCTGATGACCGAGTTCCTCCAGCAGGAGCTGGAGATAGACCAGATTCCAGGTGTGTGAATCCGAGGAGACACTGGATATGAGGACTCTCATGGGGTGCTGGGCTCCGGCTGGTGGTGTGGGTCAATGGCCCGGCATCCGGTCTGTGCGGAGACCGTTTCCCGGTGGCGTTGGAGAGAGCTTCTCCTTCCGTGCACCCCGCACGTAAGGAGATGTGGCTGGCATGAAACGCCCGGGCCGCTTGGTGCCGGTCGTAGGCTCCTAAAAACACGATCGACCAGCGCCTTCGTGACATTGGCACGCACCGGCCAGGACCTAATGGCCACGCCCTGACAGCCCGCACCCCGGCTCCGGTCGAGCTGCCGGACGGGGTCTCCGTACGCCTCGGCCTTCGGCGCGTGGGCTCGGCTCTGGCCGCGGAGCCGCCGAGAGGGGGCGGGTCAGGGGTGCCGGCCGGGGAGGCGGGACGCCGGGATCAGGGCCAGGGCGAGGAGGAGGGCTGCGATCGCGTACGTGGTGCGGAAGCCCGTCGGGGTCGTGCCCGTTCCGCTCAGGGTGACGGAGAGGAGGGCCGTGCCCACCGAGGCGCCGATCTGGGAGTTGATGCTGAGGAGGGTGCTCGCAGCCGTCATCCGGGCCCTCGGGAGGTCCCGGCTCGCGGTGGTCATCGTCGGCATCAGGACCATCCCGGCGCCGACGCCCATGACGATCGAAGCGGCGACGAACCGCCAGGGCGCCGCCTCCGCGGACCCGGCCTGGAGCGCGGTCAGGGCCATGCCCAGGGCGCCCACCGCGATCCCGGCCCGGATCAGCCGGCGCGGGGAGACCTTGTCCACGCGGCGCGAGGCGATCTGCATGACCAGCCCGACGGTGAGTCCGGCCGGTGCGCCCAGCAGCCCGGCCGCCGTAGCGGTCATGCCGCGGCCCTGCTGCCAGTACATCGGTCCGAGCAGCATGGATCCGAAGTAGCCGCAGGTGAAGAGGGTGAGCGTGGCGATCCCCGCCCGGAAGGTGCGGTCGCCCAGCAGCTTCAGGTCGAGCAGGGGCTCACGGGCCGTCAGGGCCCTTCGAGCGAAGGCGGCCACGAGTGCGGCGCCGGCCAGGGTGGGGAGCAGGGCGTCGGGGGCGGTGAAGGTGCCGCCTTCCCCGCCCCGGGCCAGGCCGTAGAGGAGCAGGGCGAGGCCCGGGGACAGCATCAGCAGGCCGGGTACGTCCAGCCGGGGCGCGGCGGACGGATCGCCCGGCGCGTCGGAGCGCAGCAGTTTCGCTGCGAGGAACAGGGCGACCGCCCCCACGGGCAGGTTGACCAGGAAGATCCACTGCCAGGACATCGAGTCGACCAGCCAGCCGCCCAGCACCGGACCGGCGACCGGGCCGACGATGATCGGCAGCCCGAGCAGGGCCATCACCCGCCCGAGCCGGGCCGGGTCCGCCGTGCGCATCACCATGGCCATGCCGACGGGCATGAGCAGACCGCCGCCGAGGCCCTGTACCGCGCGGAAGGCGATCAGGCTCCCGGCGCTCCAGGCGCACGCGGCGAGCAGCGATCCGAGCGAGAACAGGGTGAGGGCGCCCAGGTAGGTGCGCTTGGCGCCGAAGCGGCCCATCGCCCAGGCCGAGGCCGGGATGACGGCGGCGAGTGCGAGCGTGTACGCGCTGGCGGCCCACTGGATCGTTGCCAGGGGGGCGTGGAAGGCCTCGGAGAGGCGGTGCAGGGCGACGTTGACGATCGTCATGTCGAGCACCGACATGACCGAGCCGACGATGACGACGCCCGCGGTGCGGTGGAGCCGGCGCGCCGACGGGGCGGGGTCCGGCCCGGCCGCGGTGTCCGCGGGAGGCGTTGCCGGCGGGGTCGCGCCTCGGGGGGTTCGGGTCGTACGCATCCTCGTGCCGCCCCTCAGCCCTGGTACGGGTGGCTCGCGCGGGCGGCGCGCAGTGCGCGTCCCCACCAGGTCAGCTGGCCGAGCATGCCCTTGACCGCGCCCTCGGCCACGGCGGTGTCGCGCGGAACGCCGTCCGGGCCGAGCCCGGACCACGGCCCGTGCAGGCTGACGGAGTCGCGCACGGTCACGGCGTGCAGTTCGGCGAAGACCAGCCGGAGCTGCTCGACGGCGCGCAGGCCGCCGCCGAGGCCGCCGTAGGAGACGAAGCCGGCCGGCTTGGCCTGCCACTCCTCGCGGTGCCAGTCGATGAGGTTCTTCAGTACGGCCGGGAAGCTGTGGTTGTACTCGGGGGTGACGACGACGAAGGCCTCGGCCGCGGCCAGCCGGGGGCTGACCTCCGCGAGGGCGGCGGCCGCCTGCGGGCCCGGCGAACCGCCCCAGCCGGGCATGGTCAGCGGCAGGTCGACGTCGGCGAGGTCGATGAGGTCGAGGTCCAGCCCGCCGACGGCCGCCGCGGCGCCGAGGAACCAGTCGGCGACGGCGGGGCCCTGACGGCCCTCGCGGACGCTGCCGAGGATGACGGCGACGCGCAGCGGCGCGTCCTCGTGCGGGGTGGCGGGAGCGGAAGCGGTGGCGGGCATGGCAGGGTCCCCTCGTCGGTGGGGCAGCCGCTCGGTGCGGCCGCTCCTCCGGTAAACTACAACGACCGTTGTAAAAAGTGCAACGGGCGTTGTACTTCTTGTGGAGGCGAAATGAGCACCGGCGCGGGCACCGGCACCAATGCCAAGAAGCTGGAGAAGCAGATCGCCATCGCGAGCGCGTCCTGCGGGGTCTTCGGCCGTGAGGGCTACGCCCGCGCCTCGGTCGACGCGCTCGCCGCCGCGGCCGGCGTCTCGACCCGCACGCTCTACAACCACTTCCCGGGCGGCAAGGCGATGCTCTTCGCCACCGTCGTCACCTGGACCTCGGGGCAGGTGCGCGACGCCCAGATCGCCCAGATCGAAGCCGTCCTGAACCCCGAACGCCCGCCCCGTCCGGAGGACCTGGAGCGGGACCTGGTCGCCTACGCCCACCGGGTCATCGGGCTCATGACCGACTACGCCGACCACTTCGCGCTGGTCCGCCACATCCACGCCGAAGCCGACCACGTGCCCCCGGAGGTCCTGGAAGCCTGGGCGAACGCCGGCCCCGGCCCGGTGTCCCGCGCGCTCGCGGACGCGATGGCGGGCCTCGACGCCGCCGGGCTGATCGACGTACGCGGCGACGCGATGCTCGCGGGAGCCCACTTCATGGCGCTGACCTCGCACTCCATCGTGCAGCTCTCGCACTACGGGGTCCTGCCCCTCCCCAAGGCCCAGACCGACCACCTGATCGCGGGCGGCGTCGGAGCCTTCCTCCGGGCCTACCGGGCGAGTTGAGGACGTACACCGTACTGGGGTACCCCCGCCCCTTCCGGTCGCCCGGCCCCCGGCCCGGGGCTACGTTGGACGGGTGAGCACGACACGGTTGCGCAGGGCGGCTGTGGGGGCGGCCGCAGTGGGGCTCCTTATGGTGCCCGTGGGGGCCGGTGTCGGGTACGCCGTGGACGTGCCGACACCACCGGCGGCGAGCAGTGCGGCCGTATCCGATGAGTTTCCGCAGCTCACCCCCGCCGTGGCGCGGCAGTTGGACGACGCCATCCGGAAGGTGATGGACGAGGCCAAGGTGCCCGGGGTCCAAGTGGCCCTGTCGGCGCCGGGCAAGGGAGCGTACGTACGGGCCTTCGGCGTGGCCGACAAGGCCACCGGTGCGCCCATGACCGACGGCCTCAACATGCGGATCGGCAGCGAGACCAAGACCTTCACCGTGACCGCGATGCTGAAGCTGGTCGACGAGGGCAAGATCGGGCTGGACGACCCCATCGGCAAGTACATCGAGGGCGTGCCCAACGGCGACCGCATCACGCTGCGCGAGCTGGCCGGCATGCGCAGCGGACTGTTCAACTACTCGGCCGACGAGGACTTCTTCAAGGCGCTGACCAGTGATCCCCAGCGGCCCTTCACCCCGCAGGAGCTGCTCGCGTACTCCTTCAAGCACCCGGTGCTGTTCGAGCCGAACGCGAAGTTCTACTACTGCAACACCAACCTGATCCTGATCGGGCTCGTCGTGGAGAAGATCAGCGGGCAGACGCTCGCCGACTACATCACCGAGAAGGTCATCGAGCCCGCCGGGCTGACGAACACCCTCTTCCCGACCGGCGCCGAGTTCCCGACCCCGCACGCCCAGGGCTACACGGACCAGACGGCCTCGGGGAAGACCGAGGACGCGGCCGACTGGAACCCCTCCTGGGGCTGGGCGGCCGGAGCGATGATCTCCGACCTCCCGGACCTGCGGCGGTGGGCCGAGGTGCTGGCCACCGGTGAGCTGCTCACCCCGGCCACCCAGGCCGAGCGCCTCGACGTCGTACCTGCCCTGCCGGGCACCGGGTACGGACTGGGGATCTTCAACGTCCAGGGGTGGATCGGGCACAACGGCTCCATCCCGGGCTACCAGACCCTGGCCGTCTACGACGCGCAGTCCAAGGCCACCCTGGTCGTGCTGCTCAACACCGACATCTCCGCAGAGGGCGAGGAGCCGAGCACGCTGTTCGGCGAGGCGATCACCAAGATCGTGACCCCGCAGCACGTCTACACCCTCCCGGCCCAGCCCGTCACGGGGAAGGACTGACCCCTCGTCCCGAGCACCGCACAATGGATTCGGCGCGCGGGAGTGGACGAGGGAGAGCGATATGAACGGTCGGAACACGGCGGGCGGAGCCCAGGTGGCGGCGGACCCGGCCAAGGTGGTCCTGCGGCAGGCGGGCGAGGCGGATCTGGACACCGCCGCCGAGCTCTTCCGCGGCTACCTGGAGTTCTACGAGGTGGAGGTCGAGGACCCGGAACGCCCGCGCGCCTTCCTGGCGGAGCGGCTGGCGGGCGGCGACTCCTTCATCCTGCTCGCCGAGGTCCCGGGTGCGGGGACGGTCGGCTTCACGCAGGTCTACCCGATGTTCTCCTCGCTGGCCATGAAGCCCGCGTGGCTGCTGGGCGACCTGTACGTGGCCCCCGCCGGCCGCCGCACGGGCGCGGGCCGCGCGCTGCTGCGCGAGGTGCTGCGCCGGGCGCGGGAGGCCGGGGTCTCGGGCGTGCAGCTGGAGACGGCGTACGACAACCTCGTCGCGCAGGGGCTGTACGAGGCGGAGGGGTTCGTCCGCGAGGAATTCCACATGTACTTCCACGACCTCTCCGAGACGGGCTCCGGGGCGGGCTCCGGGACAGGCTCCGAGACCGTTTCCGCATCAGTCTGAGATCGGCTGAAACATTCCCGGTCCCCGTCGCGTCATTGGGGTGAGACGGGCGCGAGGGGGAGCCGATGGGGTACGGACGCAGAGATGGGTTCCGTGAGTTCGCGACGGGTAGATCGGCGCACTTGTACCGGTCGGCCTGTCTGCTGACGAGCGGTGACACCCACCTCGCGGAGGATCTCGTACAGGAGACCCTCGGGCGGATGTACCTGCTCTGGGCACGCGTCGCCCGGATCGACAATCCGGCGGCTTACGCGCAAACCGTGCTGGTGCGTGCCTTCCTGACGCACCAGCGCCGCCGGTCGGCGGGGGAGCGTCCGGTCGGGGAGTTCCCCGATGCGGGCGCGCCGGCCGGCGGCGATCCCGCGCTGCGGCTGACGCTGCTGGAGGCTCTGGGGCGGCTGGCGCCGAAGGACCGGGCGGTCCTGGTGCTGCGGTACTGGGAGGACCGCAGCGTCGAGGAGACCGCCGACGCGATGAACGTCAGCTCGGCGGCCGTACGGACCCGCAGCTCGCGTGCGTTGTCCCGGCTGCGGGAGCAACTGGGCGGCTCGCTCGCGGAGTTCGCAGGGCGCTGAGCCCCCGCCCGCTTGTGTGCACACCGTTCCACTTTTCTCACCCCATGATCCCTTTGGACGGAAGGTCTGATTCCGCATGTCCTTTGAAGATGAGCTCGGCGAGGCCCTCCGGAGTACGGGTGACGGCTTCACGTCCGAGGGCCGCGACCTCGTGGACGCCGGGGAGCGGCGCGGGCGGCGGATGGTGGCCCGTCGCCGGGCCGCCATGGCCGGCGGCTCGGCGCTCGCCCTGGCGCTGATCGGCACCGCCGGGGCCTACGCGAACGGGATGCTCGGGGCCGGCGGTGGCGGGGGCCGCGCGAACGTGGCGTCCTCGCAGGAGCCGCCTGCGCTGGGGCCGCTGGTGCGACAGGGGCAGGAGCAGCGCACCAACCGCGTCGGAACCGGCGCCGTCTCCGCCGAGCAGCTGACCGGGGTGCTCAAGCAGCTCCTGCCGCAGGGCACGCTCAGCACCGTCGAGGCGCGCGGAACGGGCCACGAGCTGGGCCCGGCGGTGAGCGCGGTCTTCGATGACGGCGAGGGCAAGAGCACGGTCGGCTTCGGCCTCTACCGGATCGACCCGAAGGGCGAGATGGCCGAGGACATGCTCAAGTGCCCCTCCAAGACCACGACGAAGTACGACAGTTGCACCTCGGAGACGCTCGAGGACGGCTCGCGGCTTTTCCTCTACAAGGGCTACGTGTACCCCGACCACCGGGCCGACGTGAAGTCCTGGCGCGCCATCGTGGTGACCCCCCAGGGGTTCATGGTGGACGCCCACGAGGAGAACTCGGAGCAGGAGAAGGGCGCGCCCGTCAGCCGTCCGACGCCGCCGCTCACGCTCGCGCAGCTCCAGGCGCTCGTGACGTCCCCGCTGTGGCATCCGGCCCTGAACGACCTGCCGGCCGCCGGTCAGGAGGAGGAGCGTCCGGCCGGCCGCCAGGGGGCGAAGGCGGTGGACATCCTGGAGCAGCTGCTGCGGACGGACGGGATCCCGGTCGTGCGCCGGGACGAGGAAGGGCCCGACCTGGGCTACCTGGTGCTCGACGAGGGCAAGGGCAAATCGCTGGTCAGCCTCGACATCCAGGTGGACAGCGCGGAAACGCCGGGGACGTGGGCAGACCTGTTCAAGGACGCCGAGACGCTGCCGGACGGAACGAAGGTCCTGACCCGGAAGCGGGACGGGGACAAGGGCGTGCCCGGCATGGTCTGGTGGAGCGCCGAGGCGCTGCGGCCTAACGGGACCCGGCTGATCCTGTCCGCGTTCAACGCCGAGACCCAGGGATCGGCGGTGACCCGCAAGGATCCGGTGCTGACGGTGGAGCGGATGAAGGAGCTCGTGACGAGCCCGAAGTGGGCCGCGGAGTACGGGCAGTAGAAGGAACCGGCAGGCCGGCCGCTTCCCCTCCGTCACTTCTTACGTCACTTCGCGTCCGCGTAGCACTCCACGACGGCCGTGGTGAAGGGGAAGCGGACCGGGGTCTCGCCGAAGGTGATGCGGCCGGCCAGGTCGCCCGCCGCGCGGATCGCCGCGACCACGGCCGGCGCCTCTTCCTCGGGGCAGTGGACGATGACCTCGTCGTGCTGGAAGAAGACCAGCTCGGCCCGCATCCCCGCCTCCGCGAGGGACCGGCGCAGGGCCGCGAGCAGGAGCAGCGCCCAGTCCGCGGCGCTGCCCTGCACGACGAAGTTGCGGGTGAAGCGGCCGCGCGCCCGGGCGTCGGTCGAGGCGTAGCTCGGCACCCAGCCGTCGGGGGCCTCCTCGGCCTCCTCCGGATCGGCCGGCGGCGGGCAGGTCCGGCCCAGCCAAGTCCGTACGAGCCGCCCCTCCTCGCCCGCCTTCGCGGCGTCGTCCACGTACGCCACGGCCCGGGGGAAGCGGCGGCGCAGCGCGGCCAGGTTCTTCAGGCCGTCCCCGGAGGTCTGCCCGTACACCGCGCCGAGCACGGCGATCTTCGCCATGTCGCGGTCGCCGGAGAAGCCCTGGCGGGAGATGGAGGTGTACAGGTCCTCGGGGCGGCCGGCCACCTCCATGAAGGCGGGGTCGCGGGAGATCGCGGCGAGCACCCGTGGCTCCATCTGGTCGGCGTCGGCCACGACGAGCCGCCAGCCGGGGTCGGCGACGACGGCCCGGCGGATCACCTTGGGGATCTGCAGGGCCCCGCCGCCGTTGGTGACCCAGCGGCCGGTGTAGGTGCCGCCGGGGATGAACTCGGGGCGGAAACGGCCGTCGTGGACCCAGTCCGCGAGCCAGGACCAGCCGTGGGCGGTGTAGATCCGGTACAGCTTCTTGAACGCGAGCAGGGGCTCCACGGCCGGGTGTTCCAGGTCCTGGATCTCCCAGCGCCGGGTGGACTTGAGCTTGATGCCGGCCTCCGCGAAGGCCTTGATGACGTCGGCGGCCAGCTCGGGCCGTACGCGCCGCCCGAACGCCGCCGAGACCTCGTCGGCCAGCTCCGCGAGCCGGCGGGGCTGGCCGCGCCCCGCGTACCGCTCGCCGAGCAGCTCGGTGAGCAGGGCCCGGTGGACGTCGGCCCGCCAGGGCAGGCCCGCGCGGTTCATCTCGGCGGCCACGAGGAAGGCCGCCGACTCGGAGGCCACGAGCAGCCGCATCCGGTCGGGGTGGGCGGTGGCGTCGAGCCGTTTCGCCTGGTCGGCGTGGACGGCGACGAGGGCGTCGAGCGGGACGGGGGCGGGCTGGGGGTCGAACAGCGAGTGCTGGCTGCCGGGCTCCGCCGCGCGCTGCGGGGGATCGGGCGGTACGGGTGCGTTCGTCAGGCGGGCCCATGCGGCGGCCGCCGAGCGGGGTTCGCCGAGGCGGCCCTCGTGGGCGAGCAGGAGCAGCTCGGCGTCCTCGATGTCGTGGCAGCGGTCCACGCGGGCGCCGGCGGCGAGGAGTCGGGGGTACACGGCCTGCGTGGAGCGCCAGACCCAGCGGGTGCCGGTGGGGGCGGCGCGGATCGCCTCGGCGGGGTCGGTGGTGGTGACACGGGCTCCGCCCGTGGGCCCGTCCAGGGGCATGGCGTGCCACCGGCCGTCGCCGTCCTCGGCGAGGGCCCACCGAGGGGTGTGGTCGCTCATGAGTGCGAGTGTCCCACCGGGGTCTGACAGCGCCGGTGCGCGCCGCGCTGGCACAGGTGTGCGCCGCTGCGCGGGCGCCGAGTCCCCTACCCGCCCTTCCACCGTTCCCCGGGCCGGCCCGGACCCGGTCCTCAAACGCCGGACGGGCTGGGGGGTACCGGGCTGCGCCCGGACCCCTGGGGCTCCGCCCCGGACCCCGGTCCTCAAACGCCGGACGGCTGTATTGGCTGCGCCCGGCCCGCCTCGAGCCCCGCCCCGGTTCTCGAACGCCGGACGGCTGGATTCGCTGCGCCCGGACCCCGTGGGGCTCCGCCCCGGGCCCCGGTCCTCGAGCGCCGGGCGGCTGGGTTTGCTGCGCCCGGACCCCGGACCGACCCCCGTCTCGGCCCCCGAGCCCCTCGTCGGCTGCGATGACGACTGCGGGATCCGCGACGTCCTCGACCGGCTCGGCGACAGGTGGTCGGTCCTCGTCGTCGTCCAGCTCGCCGCCGGACCGCTTCGCTTCAACGCCCTGCAGCGGGCCCTGGAAGGAGTCTCCCAGCGGATGCTGACCCTCGCGGTCCGCCGCCTGGAGCGCGACGGGCTCGTCCGGCGGACCGTGTGTCCGACCGTGCCGCCGCAGGTCGAGTACGAACTGACCGCGCTCGGCCACAGCCTGACCCACGTGGTGAAGGGCCTCGCCGACTGGTCCCTGGCCCACCGCCCGCAGATCGCCGCAGCCAGGGCCGAGTGGGACGAGGAGAAGCGGGAGACGGCGACGAAGGCGGCCATGTCAAGCTGAGGGTGTGAGAGACATCGTCGACCGGGCCTGCGAGGCCGCGCTGTACAACCAGGACGACGCCGGGCTGGACGCCGGGGCGTCGGTGCTCGTCGCCGAGGGGGATCGGTGGGGCGGGATCGGGCAGGCACTGCTCGCGCGCGGGGAGGAGTACGTGCGCCAGGCCTGGGAGCGCGGGTGGCGGCCGGCCGACGTGCTGCGGCTCGTACGCCGGGACCTGGAGCAGGCGCACCTGCGGATCACCGAGGACCTGATCGCCGCCGAGGCCCGGCGCTACGCGCGGCTGCCCGAGCGGTGGACCGACGCCGAGTCGTGGTGGGGGGACGACACCCAGTACGGCGAACGGCTGGTCCAGCGGGAGCGCACCGACCGCTTCAGCCTGGCCGGGACCGTCCTGGAGGTGTTCCGGCTGCTGATCCGGCTGCCGTCCATCGAGCCGGTCGGGCCGCTGCCGGGGGACCCGGCCGACGTGCTCGAGCACGCGCACATCGAGCCCCGCATGCTCGGGCGGATCCGCGCGCTGCTCGCGAAGGCCGAGGCGACCACCTTCCCGGAAGAGGCGGAGGCGCTCAGCGCCAAGGCGCAGGAGCTCATGGCCCGCCACACCGTGGACGCGGCCCTGCTCGCGGTGAAGTCCGGCACGACGCAGATACCCGGCGCCTGCCGGATCGGCGTCGAGGCGCCGTACGAGGAGGCCAAGGCGGTGCTGCTCGATGCGGTGGCGAGCGCGAACCGGTGCCGGTCCGTGTGGAACAGCGCCTACGAGTTCTCCACCGTCGTCGGCTTCGAGAGCGACCTGGAGGCGGTGGAGCTGCTGTACACCTCCCTGCTCGTCCAGGGCACCGCCGCCATGACCCGAGCGGAGGCCGGGCAGCGGGCGGGCGGGCGCAAGCGCACCAAGACCTTCCGGCAGTCCTTCCTCCTGGCCTACGCGAGCCGGCTGGGTCAGCGCCTCGCCGAGACGGCCGAGCACACGGTGGCCGACACCGTGGCCGAGGCCCCCGACAACCTGCCGGCCCTGGTCGCCCGGGACGTGGCGGTCACCTCGCGGGCCGAGGAGATGTTCCCCCGGACCACGACGACCCGACTGCGCGGGGCGACCGACCTCGCGGGCTGGGAGGACGGCACGGCTGCCGCCGACCGGGCGCACGTGGCGAACGCCGGCCGCGCCTCCCTGCGGCAGTAGCCCGGCCCGGGCCGCACGCCCGAGCTGCCCTGCGGGGCTGTCCCCCACCCGCCCTTCCCCCGTTCCCTGGGGCGCCGCCCCAGACCCCGCGCCTCAAACGCCGGCGAGGCTGAAATGTGCCGCACAGCGGCAAATCCAGCCCGGTGGGGGACCGCCCTCCGACGCGCGGGCCGCCCCACCCGGCGGGCTCCCGCGTTCCGCCCCCGCCGGGGCTACGCTCGGGGCCATGAGCTGGGTCCGGGCGCTGAAGGACACCGCCCGATCCGGATTGCGGGTCGAGCGGACCCGGCTGCAACCCCTCGTCGCGCTCCGCGCCGCCGTCGGCCTGGCCATCGTGATCGGCGCGGGCCTCGCCTTCCTCGGGCCCGGTTCCGCCGCCAGTTCCGCCTTCGGCGCCTACATGGCGGCCATCGCCACCTTCCAGAAGAGCTGGCGGCCCCGGCCCGTGCTCGCGCTCGCCGCCGGGCTGACCCTGGCCGTGTCCACCTTCATCGGCTACCTCGTCGGGTCCTCGCACACCCTGGCCTTCATGCTGCTGCTCGCCGTGTGGAGCTTCGCCGCGAGCCTGATGTGGGCGGCCGGCCCCACCGCCGGCATCATCGCCTCCGGCAACGTCGCGATCATGCTGGTCACCGTCACCCTGCCCACCTCCGTGCCCCAGGCCGCCGGGCACGCCGCGATGATCGCCGCCGGCGGGGTGGTGCAGGCCCTGCTGATCGTCCTCTTCCCCATCCGGCGCTGGGGCGCCCAGCGCGACGCCCTGGCCGACGCCCTCGCCGCCGAGGCCGACTACGCGCGCCGCCTGCGCCAGGACCCGGTCGCCTCCTTCGACCCGCAGCCGCTGATGAGGGCGCGCGACGCCGCGACCGTGACGGCGCGCCAGGCCCGCCGCCGTCCCGCCGAACTGCACGGCGCGCGGGGGCTCGCGGAGCGGATCCGGCCGGTGCTGGCCCTGCTGGCCGACCCGGCGGTCGGGGCCCCGGCCGAGGGCCCGGCGCGGGACCGGGCCCGGGAACTGCTCGCCGCGGCCGGGGCGGTGCTGGACGCCGCCGCGTCCGCGATCCGGCACGGGGAAGCGGTACGGCTGCCCGCGCCGGCCCTGGCGGTGCTCAAGGCTCCCGACACCGCCGACCTGTTCCAGGGCCCCGCGCTGCGCGCCGCGCGCAGGCTCGCCGCCCTGCTGGACGACGTACTCGACACCGCCGAGCCGGGCTCCGGGCGCACCGCCGATCCCGGGGAGTCGATGCTGCGGCCCACCCTGCCGGCGCTCGCGCCGATGGTGCTGGCAGCCGTACGGGCGGAGCTGCGCCCCGGGTCGCCGATCCTGCGGCACGCCGTGCGGGTCACCGCCGTCGCCTGCGCCGGTTACGGCATCGGCCACGCGCTGCCGTTCGGCCACGCCTACTGGGCCCCGATGGCCTCCGTCATGGTCATGCGGCCCGATTTCACGCAGACCTACACCCGCGCCGTCGCCCGCTTCGGCGGCACCCTGGTCGGGGTCGCCCTCGCGACGGCCGTGGTCCAGCTCGCGCACCCGGGGATGTACGTGTCCGGGCTGCTGGCCGTCATCAGCGCGGGCCTGATGTACACCTTCATGCGCACCGGGTACGCCGTCTCGATGGTCTTCGTCTCCGCCTACGTCGTCTTCCTGCTCGGCATGGGCGGCCTGCGCTGGGACCAGACCGTGCCGGACCGCGTCATGCTCACCCTGGTCGGCGGAGTCCTCGCGATGATCTCCTACGCCGTCTACCCGGCCTGGGAGACCCCGCGACTGCGGACCCGGCTGGCCGACTGGGTGGCCGCCGGCGGCCGGTACGCGGCGGCCGTGCTCGGGCAGTACGCGGACCCGGCCGGAGCACGCCGCGACGAGGTGCGCAGCGCCCTGCTGGCGGTGCGCGACGCCCGGGTCGCCTGGCAGGAGGCGGTGGACCGGGCCGCCGGGGAGCCGGTGCGCCACCGCGGGATCTCCCGGGCGGCCGCCGAGGACGCGGGCCGGGCCCTGGCCTCGATGGGCCGCCACGCGATGCTGCTGGAGGCGCACTTCCCGGACCGGTCCCGGCCCCCGGTGCCGGGCGCGGCCGAGCTGGCCCGGGCGCTGCGCGAGGCGACGGAGGCGGGCGCGAAGGCGGTACGGGAGCGGCGGGTGCCCGACTGGGAGGGGGTCCGCACGGCGCTGGCCGACGGGGGCACCCCCGACCCGGGCGTGCTGCGCGGGGCGGCGCGCCAGTTGCTGGACTCCCTGGAGGAGGTCTCCGAGGCCCTGCGGGTCCCGCCCCGCCCCGAGTCAGGGGAAGGTCGTCACCCTTAGTGGTGCCTTGCCTTCCGCTCGTGCACGTGCATCTGCCCATGCAGGCGTTCATGAACACAGCTATGATCCGGTGCAGTTGACATCTGCACTATCGGGGGCTTCCTGTGGACCACGCGTACAACGGGATGGCAGCTGCAGAGCTTGACGGGGTGACCTGGCAGAAGAGCAGACACAGCAACTCGCAAGGTTCCTGTGTGGAGTTCGCGAAACTGCCCGGAGGCGACGTTGCCATGCGCAACTCGCGGTTTCCGGACGGACCGGCACTCGTGTACACGCCGGCCGAGATAGAAGCGCTGCTGCTGGGTGTCAAGGACGGCGAGTTCGACCACCTGATCAGCTGAAGACCAGCCGAAGATCAGCCATGCACGTGCAGCGGCCGGGATTGATCGCCATGATCAATCCCGGCCGCTTGTCGCGTATGCGGTGATTGTGCGGTGATTCAGTCCTGGAGCGTGAACAGCGCCCAGACCACCTTGCCGGTCAGTCGCCCCGCGAGCGGGTGCCAGCCCCAGCTGTCGCTGTAGGAGTCGACGAGGAAGAGCCCGCGTCCCGACTCCAGGTCGCTGTTGCGCTCCGTCGCCTCCGGTGCGAAGCACCCGCCGGGCCGGTCCTCGCTGGGATCCCGCACCGCGCACACCAGCCGGGTGCTCCACCGCATCAGGTGGAGGCGCACCGGCGGCTCGCTCTCGCCCGGGGCCGGCCGGGAGTCGTCCGGGAGGGCGTGGCGCAGCGCGTTGGTGACGAGTTCGGAGACGACCAGTGCCACGTCGTCGAACCGGTCGTCGAGGCCCCACTGGGCGAGGGTGGAACGGGTGAAGGTGCGGGCACCGCGCACCGCTTCGAGGCGTGCGGGGAGGGCGCAGGATGCGGACCCGGAGACAGCCGTGGGGTCGACCGGGGGAAGCCCCTGCCGTAACGGCTCGAGCATGGTCGATCCATTCGTCCCCATGCGAGGCACTCCCGGGATTCGAAAGAACTGCGGGGCACGCAGGTGCGCGGGACCATGCTTCCGAATGCCGGAGCCGGATGCAAGGGCAGATGCACGTGCACGCGCCGGACCTGTCCGGTCCCGTGACGGTTCTTGCTCATTTCTTCCTACGCAGACTTACGGACTTCTTTTACAGCGCGGCCAAATCCGTTACAGAACGAGTACGGGCAGATGCGTTTTGGTGGCAGACTGCGGGCCTTGAGGGGCACGGGGGCCCCTGCGACGCAGCCGTACACGCGCATCCGTACGTATCCATCCACCGCATGGGGAGGGGCAGGACTCGTGACCGCAGAAGCCAGTGGTTCTGTGGTGCGCCGCATCCTCCTGGGCTCCCAGCTCAGGCGACTCCGAGAATCCCGCGGCATCACCCGTGAGGCGGCCGGTTACTCGATCCGCGCATCCGAATCGAAGATCAGCCGCTTGGAGTTGGGAAGGGTGAGCTTCAAGGCCAGAGACGTCGAGGACCTCCTCACGCTCTACGGAGTCACGGACGGCGCCGAGCGGGAGTCCCTCCTGGGGCTGGTCCGCGAGGCCAACGTGGCCGGCTGGTGGCACAGCTACGGAGACGTCCTGCCGGGCTGGTTCCAGACGTACGTGGGCCTGGAAGGCGCCGCCTCCCTCATCCGCATCTACGAAGTGCAGTTCGTGCACGGCCTGTTGCAGACCGAGGCCTACGCCCAGGCCGTGGTGAGCCGCGGCATGCCCGGCGCCGGCCGCGCCGAGATCGACCGCCGGGTCGCGCTGCGCCTGGAGCGCCAGAAGGTGCTGGTCTCCGAGAACGCCCCCGTCTTCCACGCCGTCCTCGACGAGGCCGCGCTGCGCCGCCCGTACGGCGACCGGGACGTGATGCGCGGTCAGCTGGAGCACCTCATCGAGATCTCGCAGCGGCCGAACGTGCACCTGCAGGTCATGCCCTTCTCCTTCGGCGGCCACGCCGGCGAGAGCGGCGCCTTCACCCTGCTGCGCTTCCCCGAATCCGACCTCCAGGACGTCGTCTATCTGGAACAGCTCACCAGCGCCCTCTACCTCGACAAAGACGAGGAAGTGGGTCAGTACGAGCGGGCGATGCTGCGCCTCCAGAGCGACTGCCCCGACCCCGACAAGACCCGGGATCTCTTGCGCGGTCTTCTTCAACTGTCTTGATTCGCACGTACTATGACGCCTGATCAGAGCATGACGATGAGCCGGATGACCCCCGGCTCTCCGGTGCAGCGCAAGGAAGCGCGTTCGACGTAAGGGATGGCATGTCCATATTCGAGGACCTGGCTCACCAGTACATCGACGGCGAATGGCTGGCCGGGACCGGGTCGTGGGACATCATCGACGTCAACCCGTACAACGGGGAGAAGCTCGCGGCCATCACCGTGGCCACCGTCGAGCAGGTCGACCGGGCCTACCGGGCCGCCGAGCGCGCCCAGAAGGACTGGGCCGCCACCAGCCCGTACACCAGACGAGCCGTCCTGGAACGCGCCCTGCGGATCACCGAGGAGCGCGAGAAGGAGATCGTCGAGGCGATGATCGACGAGCTCGGCGGGACCCGTCCCAAGGCCGAGTACGAGGTGCACCTCGCGAAGGAGTTCATCCGCGAGGCCATGCAGCTGGCCGTCCGGCCCGAGGGCCGCATCCTGCCCTCGCCGGTCGAAGGCAAGGAGAACCGGATCCAGCGCCTGCCCGTCGGGGTCGTCGCCGTGATCAGCCCCTTCAACTTCCCCTTCCTGGTCACCCTGAAGTCGGTCGCCCCGGCCCTGGCCCTCGGCAACGCCGTCGTCATCAAGCCCAACCAGAACGCGCCCGTCGTCGGCGGCGGGGTCATCGCCAAGATCTTCGAGGAGGCCGGCCTCCCGGCCGGCCTGCTCAACGTCCTGGTCACCGACATCGCCGAGATAGGCGACGCGCTCCTGACCCACCCCGTCCCCAAGGTCATCTCCTTCGCCGGCTCCGACCGGGTCGGCCGGCACGTCGGCGCGGTCGCCGCCCGCCACTTCAAGCGGACCGTCCTGGAGCTCAGCGGCAACAGTGCGCTCGTCGTCCTCGACGACGCCGACCTCGACTACGCGGTGGACGCGGCCGTCTTCAGCCGCTTCGTCTACCAGGGCCAGGTCTGCATGGCCGCCAACCGGATCCTGGTCGACGCCTCGGTCGCCGAGGAGTTCACCGAGAAGTTCACCGCCCGCGTGCGCGCCCTGAAGACCGGCGACCCGCACGAGGCCGACACCCACATCGGCCCGCTGATCAACTCCTTCCAGGCCGACGCCCTCACCGCGCTCGTCGACCGCGCCGTCGACTCCGGCGCGCAGGCGCTCGTACGGGGCTCTACGCGCGGCAACCTGGTCGAGCCCACCGTGCTCGCCGGGCTCCCCGAGGACTCCCCGCTGCTCGGCCAGGAGATCTTCGGCCCCGTCGCCCTCCTCGTGGTCTTCGACGGCGAGGACGAGGCCGTCCGCCTCACCAACGCGACCCCGTACGGACTCAGCGGCGCCGTCCACACGCGGGACGTGGAGCGCGGGGTCCGCTTCGCCCGGCGCATCGAGACCGGCATGATCCACGTCAACGACTCCACCATCGGCGACGAGCCGCTCGCGGCGTTCGGCGGGGAGAAGGCCTCCGGCATGGGCCGCCTCAACGGCGACGCCACCATCGAGGCCTTCACCACCCAGAAATGGATCTCGGTCCAGCACGGCCGGACGCAGTTCCCTTTCTAGCCCCGCGGGGGATCTAGACTCGGGCGGGTCAGGCGAGGACCAGTCCGGGGGAGAGCCGAGTTGAGCAACATACCGGAGACCGGGCGCACACCCCGGGTCCAGAACCGGCTCGTCATGATCCAGATCGTGGTGTTCTCGCTGCTGCTGACCCTCGGCGGGCGTCTGTGGTACCTCCAGATACGCAACGGCCAGGAGTACACGGACGAGGCGAAGAACAACAACACCCAGCAGGTGGTCCAGCCCGCCGTGCGCGGCTCGATCCTGGATTCCCGCGGGATCCCGCTCGCCGACAACGAGACCCGCATGGTGGTCTCCGCCAGCCGCACCGAGCTCTCCAAGATGAAGGACCGCGGCAAGGGCGTCCTGACCCACCTCGCCGGGGTACTGGGCCTGAACCCGGACGACGTGGTCAACGGCGTCCGGCTGTGCGACGCCAAGACCCCCAAGCCCTGCTGGAACGGCTCCCCGTACCAGCCGATCCCCATCACCGACGAGGCGACGACCGACCAGGTCCTGGAGATACGGGAGCACGCCGAGCAGTTCCCCGGCATCACCGCCGAGCCCACCGCCCTGCGCCGCTACGCCGGCCCCGACGGCGCCAACACCTCCCAGGTGCTCGGCTACCTCTCCCCGGTGACCGACGAGGAGATCACCAAGGCGAAGGGCTCCGACTCCCCGTACCTGCGCTCCGACCAGGTGGGCCGCAGCGGCCTGGAGCGCACCTACGACAAGGAGCTCCGCGGCAAGGCGGGCATCACCCGCTACGAGGTGGACAACCTCGGCCGGATCATCGGCGAGGGCGTGAGCGACAAGCCGCAGGCCGGCGCGAACATCGTGACCTCGATCGACTCGCGCGTACAGGCCGTGGCCGAGCGCGAGCTGAACAACGCGATGATCGAGGCCCGCAAGGGCATCGACAAGAACAACACGGGCCGCCACTACGAGGCCGACTCGGGCGCCGTCGTGGTCATGGAGGCCAAGACCGGCCGGGTCGTCGCGATGGCCTCCAACCCGACCTACGACCCGAACGCCTGGGTCGGCGGGATCTCCGCGAAGGACTACGCCTCCCTCACCGACAAGGGATCGAACTACCCGCTGCTGAACCGCGCCATCCAGGGCCAGGCCGCCCCCGGCTCGATCTTCAAGGTGGTCTCCTCGACGGCCGCGGTCAACGCCGGCTACCCCTTCAACAAGCTCTACGGCTGCCCGAGCTCGTACTCGGTCGGCAGCCAGGTCTTCACCAACTTCGAGTCCCAGGGCTACGGCGACATCACCATCGGCAAGGCCCTCGAGGTCTCCTGCGACACCGTCTACTACGCCATCGCCGACAAGGAGTGGAAGAAGGACGGCGGCATCAAGCCCAAGGCGCAGCCCGGCGACTGGTTCTTCAAGACCGCCCACGAGTTCGGCCTCGGCAAGCGCACCGGCATCGACCTGCCCAGCGAGGTCCCCGGCCGGGTCCCCGACCGCCAGTGGAAGAAGGACTTCTTCGAGGCGAACAAGGCCGCCTGGTGCCGCGACGGAAAGAAGGACGGCTCGTACGCCGAGAAGATCGCCTACGAGAACTGCCGCCAGGGCAACCAGCTCCGCGAGGGCGACGCGATCAACTACTCCATCGGCCAGGGCGACACCCTCGTCACCCCGATCCAGATGGCCTCCGTCTACGCCGCCATCGCCAACGGCGGCACGCTGCACCAGCCCGGCATCGGCAAGGCCGTGGTCAGCGCCGACGGCACGTCGGTCAAGGAGATCGCCCCGAAGGAACAGGGCAAGCTCCCCATGAACTCCAAGCTCCGCAACGACATCGACGGAGCCCTCGCCGACGTGGCCACCACCGGCAGCGCGGCCTGGCGGTTCGGCGGCTGGCCGCAGAAGCAGATCCCGATGCACGCGAAGACCGGTACGGCCGAGGTCCAGGGCAAGCAGACCACCTCGTGGTTCGCGTCCTACACCGAGGACTACGCGATCGTGATGACGATCTCCCAGGGCGGCACCGGCTCCGGAGCCTCGGGACCGGCCGTCCGCAAGATCTACGAGGCGATGTACGGCCTGGACGAGAAGGGCGCCCAGGACCTGAAGAAGGCCCTGCTCCCCAAGCCGCAGACGGAGCTCCCGCCGGCCCGGCAGGAAAGTCAGTGATTCCGGGGATTCCCCTGATTGCGGACGGAACCTGACCGCAAGGGTTCGTAACGTGGTTCTTGTCAGCAGGAGAGACCCGCAGGACACCCCGCAGGACAACCACGCAGGACACACGGACAGAAGGCGGTCAGGTCATGGCTCAGATTTCCATGGAGGTCCCCGGTGACGAGCGCGGCACGCTCCTCGCCTTCGTCGAGGCCCAGCGCACGGCGCTGCGCGAGGCCGCGCAGGGGCTGACCGAGGAGCAGGCGGCGAGCAAGCCCAGCGTCAGCGAGCTCTCCGTGTCCGGGCTGCTCAAGCACGCGGCCAACTGCGAGGAGGGCTGGCTGCGGATGGCGCAGGGCGCGACCGAGTACCCGGAGGGTGACTGGGCCGACGGCTTCCGGCTGGTCGAGGGCGAGTCCATGCCTTCGGTGCTGGCCTACTGGGACGGGATCAGGCAGGAGACGGAGGCGTTCATCGCAGCCGTACCCAGCCTCGACGACAGCTTCCCGCTGCCCCCGGCCCCGTGGTTCCCGCAGGACGCCAAGGTCTCGATGCGCTGGATGCTCCTGCACCTGGTGGAGGAGTTCGCCCGGCACGCGGGCCACGCGGACATCATCCGCGAAACCATCGACGGCACCCGCGCCATGGGCTAGCCACGGCGCGCCGGGGCCGGGTCAGTAGCCTGGCCCCATGTCAGCGATCCGCCTCCTCGTCCTCGGCGCAGTCCGCCGGCACGGGCGGGCCCACGGCTACCAGGTCCGGGCCGATCTGGAGTTCTGGGGCGCCCACGAGTGGTCGAACACCAAGCCCGGGTCGATCTACCACGCGCTCAAGCAGATGGCGAAGCAGGGCGTACTGCTGGCCCACGAGGTGGCCCCGTCCGCGGCGGGCGGCCCGCCGCGGACCGAGTACGAGCTGACGGAGGCGGGCCGCGCGGAGTACTTCAAGCTGCTCCGCGAGGCGCTGTCCTCCGCCGACCCGCGGGCCGACGTCCTCGCCTCGGCCCTCGGCTTCATGGTCGACCTGCCCCGCGCGCAGGCGCTGGCCCTGCTCCGCGAGCGCCTGGCCCGGCTGGCCGCCTGGCGCTCCACGGTCACGGACCACTACGTCCCCGCGGAGGGCCCCGAGCCGCTGGGCCACATCGGCGAGATCATGCACCGCTGGATCCACTCGGCGGACGCGGAGGCGGACTGGACCCGGGGGCTGGTCGCCCGGATCGAGGGCGGCGCGTACTCCTTCGCCGACGACCCGGGCGACGCCTTCGCCGGGGTCCTCGCCCCGTCCCCCTGAGCCCCCTGAGCCCCCTGAGCTCCGCCTCCCGAGGTCTGCCCCGTCGTGCCGCTGTCCGGGGTTGCACCTCACGCGACGTGAGGGACCAGGCTGGACGCGTACCCGAGAAGAGGAGCGGAAAGCGATGGGCTACTCCGTGGGCCAGGTCGCCGGATTCGCCGGAGTGACGGTGCGCACGCTGCACCACTACGACGAGATCGGGCTGCTCTCCCCGAGCGGCCGCAGCGGGGCGGGGCACCGGCGGTACGACGACGCCGACCTCGACCGGCTGCAGCGGATCCTGTTCTACCGGGAGCTCGGCTTTCCGCTCGAAGAGGTCGCGGTCCTGCTGGACGATCCGGAATCGGACCCGAGGGAGCAGCTGCGCCGGCAGCACGCCCTCCTGTCCGAGCGGATCGCCCGGCTCCAGCAGATGGCCGCGGCCGTCGAGCACGCCATGGAGGCGAAGAAGATGGGCATCAACCTCACCCCCGAGGAGAAGTTCGAGGTGTTCGGGGATTTCGATCCCGAAGAGCACGCCGAGGAGGCCGAGCGCCGCTGGGGCGACACGTACCGGGAGTCCGCCCGCCGGACCGCCTCGTACACCAAGGAGGACTGGCTGCGGATCCAGGCCCTGGCCGAGGACATCAACCGGCGGTTCGCCGCCCTGCTGGACTCCGGGACGCCCGCGGAGTCCGAGGAGGCCATGGACCTGGCCGAGGAGCACCGCGGCTGGATCAACGGCAGCTACTACTTCTGCACGTACGAGATCCACACCGGCCTCGGTGAGATGTACGTGGCGGACGAGCGGTTCACGGCGTACTACGAGGCCGTCCGGCCCGGACTGGCGGTGTTCGTGCGCGACGCGATCCTGGCGAACGCCGTCCGCAAGGTCTAGCCGCCGTTCCGCTGGAACCAGGCGGGGGTGGTGTGCGTTCATAATTGGACGGACACCCCCACCTGATCCAGGAGAGCCCGGAACCCGTGAACACGCTTGCGCTCGGTCCTGAGTGGATCTCCCCGGAGTACCTGATCGGCCATTTCGGCCTGATCGGCATCCTGGTCATCGTCTTCGCGGAATCCGGTCTCTTCGCCTTCCTGCCCGGAGACTCCCTGCTCTTCACGGCGGGTCTGTTCGTCGCGAGCGGCACCATCAGCCAGCCGCTGTGGCTGGTGTGCACCCTGATCGTGGCCGCCGCCATCATCGGTGACCAGGTCGGATACATGATCGGCAAGGTCTTCGGCCCGAAGATCTTCAACAAGCCGAACTCCAAGCTCTTCAAGCGCGAGAACCTCGACGCGGCGCACGAGTTCATGGAGAAGCACGGCCCCAAGGCCATCGTGCTCGCGCGCTTCGTGCCGATCATCCGCACCTTCGCGCCGATGGTCGCGGGCGCGACCGCGATGAAGTACCGCACCTTCCTGATGTTCAACGTCATCGGCGGCGTGCTGTGGGGCGCGGGCGTCACGGTCTTGGGCCACCAGCTCGGCCAGTTCGAGGTCATCAAGAAGAACGTCGAGCCGATCTTCATCGGCATCGTCCTGATCTCCGTGATCCCGGTGATCTTCGAGGTGCTGAAGTCCCGCAAGAACAAGAAGGCGGCGGCCGAGTCCGGCGCCACGGATTCCGGCGCCGGCGAGGACCCGCAGGCCCCGGGCCAGCAGCGCAGCGGCCGCCACGCCAAGCGCTAGGGGCTGCTCGAAGCCTCGTACGATGCCCCGCCGACCGGGATTCCCGGTCGGCGGGGCATCGCCGTGTCCGGGGCCGACGCGGCCTGGAAGCCGCGGGTGTGCTTCCTGGAACCAGTGCTTCCTAGAACCCGCGGGTGCGCTTCGCCGCGCCGCGCTTGGCCGCACTGGCCGCGCCGGGGATGCGCATGAAGAGGCGGGAGGTCTCGGAGCCGAGGTTGACGCCGATCGCGATGGCGAGGGCGATGGCCGCGGCGTTCGTCAGCGAGCCCAGCCCCTCGTTCAGCCGGTTCTCGGCGATCAGCAGGAGCCCGTAGTACGTGGCCGAGCCGGGCAGCAGCGGGCCGATGGCGGCGGTGACGAAGGGGAGGGCCGAGGAGAACCGGTGCCGGGCGAGGAGCTGTCCGAAGAGGCCGACCAGCCCGGCGGCGATCGCGGTGGACGGCACCGGCGGCATCTTGGCGGCGTAGTGCAGGGCCCCGTAGATCACCCAGGCGATCCCGCCGTTCAGCGTCACGAACCACACGGTGGAACGTTCCTGCTGGAGCAGGATCGCGAACGTGAACACCAGAACCATCGAGGCGGCGATCTGGAGCAGCGGCCGCTGCTCGATCTGGAGGATGTCCTGCGGCTGCGGATTGGAGCCGAACTGCACGCCGACGTAGAGCACCACCAGGACGCCCATGATGATGCCGATGAAGAGGTACATGACCTCCAGCAGCCGGGCGGAGGCGGTGATGTAGTAGCCGGTCAGACCGTCCTGCACGGCCGCGACCAGGGCCCGCCCCGGCAGCAGCGCGAAGAGCCCGCCGGTGATCACGGCGGAGGAGCGCACGTCGAATTCGGTGAGCTTCAGCGCCACGCCCATTGCGGCCGGGGGCATCGCCGCGACCACGAACTGGTAGAACTCCGGCAGCCCGCGCCCGGCGCACAGCCAGGCCAGCCGGTCGCCGAGCACCGCCCCGAGTGCGGCTGCGAAGAACACCAGCACGCCACCGCCGACCAGCGTGGAGGCCGCGCCGGCGAGCAGGCCGGCGGCGCCGGTGAGCACCCAGCCGGGGTACGGGTGCCGGTTGCGGCGGATCTCGGCGAGTCGGCGGTAGGCGTCCTCGAGCGAGATCTCGATCTCGTGCGCGGTGATGTCGTTGACGAGGGCGAACACGGCCGAGAGCCGGGTGTAGTCGGTGCCGCGGCGGCGGACGGTGCGGTTCGCCGACACGGGGTCGTCCACCAGGGAGGGCTGGTGCGTGATCGACAGCAGGGTGAAGGTGACGGTCGGCTCGCAGCGGTCCAGGCCGTAGCTGCGGGCCACGGCGAACATTGCGGCCTCCACGTCCTCGGCGCCCTCGCCGCCCGAGAGCAGCAGCTCGCCGATGCGCAGCGTCAGGTCGAGCACGCGCCCCACGGCCGGTCCGGTCTCCACGGCCAGCCGCTGCGAGGGCTCCGGCACCGGCCGGACGTCGACCGGCATGCGCAGCACCGTGCGCATGCGGTCCTGCCAGGGGGACTCCTTCAACCGGGTGGCGGGGAAGCCCGGAGGGCCGGTGTAGGCCGGCGGGGAGTGGGCGGCGCTGTAGGTGTGCGGCGTGGCGAAGGCGGACGCCGGGCCATCGGGGTCCACGACCACCGACGCGAGCCCGTCGGGGACGGCGAACTCCGAGGTCGGCTGGTCCTCCTCGGTCGCCTCGGGGTCCACCCCGACCCCGTCCGGCACGGAGAACGCACTGTGCGCCTCGTCCGACTTCGGCTTCCGGTCCTCGGTCCCGGATCCTTCGCCTTCCGCCACGCGTCCTCCAGTCCCCGAGCCAGCCGGTATCAGTATGCGGAACCGTTTCATCCACGGCGAAACAAGCATCTGCCCCGCAGCTGAACTTTCAGCCCCGCCAACGATCTTTCGGCCGCCGCCCGGATCGGAGCCGCGCCGCCCCCGGGAAACGCACCCGCACCCGGACACGACAACGGGCGGCACCCCCGTTCAAGGGGTACCGCCCGCGGTGTCAAAGGGGCCGGAGGGGCCTCAGGCCCGCCCCGTCACCGAGCGGAGCTCAGTGCTGGCCGCCCTGCGCCTCGAGGCGCTTGTAGGAGGCCTCGATCTCGGCCTCGGCCTCGGTGCGGCCGACCCAGTTCGCGCCCTCGACCGACTTGCCCGGCTCCAGGTCCTTGTAGACCTCGAAGAAGTGCTGGATCTCCAGGCGGTCGAACTCGGACACGTGGTGGATGTCGCGCAAGTGCTCCACACGCGGGTCGGACGCCGGCACGCACAGCAGCTTGGCGTCGCCGCCCGCCTCGTCCGTCATGTTGAACATGCCGATCGCGCGGCACTTGATCAGGCAGCCCGGGAAGGTCGGCTCGTCAAGGATGACCAGCGCGTCCAGCGGGTCGCCGTCCTCGCCGAGGGTGTTCTCGACGAAGCCGTAGTCGGCCGGGTAGCTGGTCGAGGTGAAGAGGCGACGGTCCAGGCGGATCCGGCCGGTCTCGTGGTCCACCTCGTACTTGTTCCGCGAACCCTTGGGGATCTCGATGGTGACGTCGAACTCCACGTCCTGCTCCTCCATGATCAGCTTCATTGCTTCGGGGATGCGCGATTCACCTGCGTGCGCGGCCGACCCAGCCCTGCCGGGTGGGGTGCCATGCTCGCGGCAAGACGCAATGGTTAAGTGTCCCTCACGCATATGTGTGATCGCGAAAGGGGCTGGTCCGAGGTGCCATTGGTCAAGACCTGGCAGCTCATCGCGGTGTCGGCCGTTGCCGGCCTCGCCCTGTCGGCCGCGACGGTGGCCGCCGCGGGTCCCTGGGACTCCGGCCAGCGTAAGGCCGAGCGGGTCAAGGCCGCCTCTTGGGGCCGTACGGGTGGCGCAGATCACGGTGCCGACACCGCTACGGCGCTCCCGCAGGCCGCCCCCAGCGCCCCCGGCGTGCTCGCCGGCGTCCGCCCGGCCGGGGCCGGCTCCGGCGATGCCTCGGGCGACCAGGCCGGAGCCGCGGACTCCGGGGCCCTCGCCGCCGCCCTGCGGCCGCTGCTCGCCGACCCCGCCCTCGGAACCGCCCGCGGCGCCTCCGTGATCGACACCGCCACCGGGAAGGTCCTCTTCGAAGCCGGGGCCCGGGAAGCCATGACCCCCGCCTCCACCGTCAAGATCGCCACCGCGGCGGCCTCCCTCGCGGCCCTCGGTCCCGACCACCGGATCCGCACCACCGTGACCCCCGGCGCCGGGCCCGGCCAGATCATCCTGGTCGGCGGCGGCGACCCCTCGCTCACCGCCAAGAAGAAGGCCCCCGCCGGCTCCGGCGGCAGCCTCGTCGCCCTCGCCGCGGACACCGCCCAGGCCCTCAAGGCCGCCGGCACCGACTCCGTGGCCCTCGGCTACGACGACTCGCTCTACACCGGCCCCGTCCTCCACCCGATCGGCGAGAACCCCAACCTCGCGCCCGTCACGGCCCTGACCGCCGACGAAGGCCGCCCCGACGAATCCTTCTCCGGCCCCGTCAAGCGCAGCACGGACCCCTCCCGCGACACCGCCCGCGCCTTCGCCGCCCTGCTCAAGGAGCGCGGGGTCAAGGTCACCGGCGAGCCCGCCAAGGCCAAGGCCGCCACCGGGGCCGTCCCGCTCGCCGCCACCCTCTCGCCGCCGCTCGCCGGGCTCGTCGAGCGGATGCTGACCCACAGCGACAACGACATCGCCGAAGCCCTCGCCCGCCAGACCGCCCTCGCCTCCGGAGCGCCCGCGAGCTTCGACGGCGTCGCCCGGGCCATCGGCGCCAAACTCGCCGCCCTCGGCGTCGACACCGGCGGCTCCCGCTTCGCCGACGGCAGCGGCCTCAACCGCGCCGACAAGATCAGCGCCGGCCTGCTCACCGCCCTGCTCGCCAAGGCCGCCGACCCGCAGCGACCCGAACTGCGGCCCGTCCTCACCGGACTGCCCGTCGCCGGATTCACCGGCACCCTGCGCACCCGCAACTCCGGCGGCTCCCCGGCGGCCGGCCTCCTGCGGGCCAAGACGGGCACCCTGAGCGGCGTGAACTCCCTCGCCGGCACCGTCGTCGACCCCACCGGCCGACTGCTCGCCTTCGCGTTCCTGACCGCGAACACCCCGGAGGCCGGCGCCGCGGAGAAGGGCCTCGACAAGCTCGCGGCGGCCGTGGCCAACGGTTCCTAGGGCGCTCTAGGGGGTGTCTTGCCGATCAGGCCGGGCTCGCGGTGTCTGGTGCCTCGCCGCGTTGTCGACGGTCGCCGACGCTCCGCGTCGACTCCCTCCTCCGCCTTGCGATGCACGGCACCAGACACCGCTCCCTGATCCGGCCCGATCGACAAGACGCCCCCTAGGGATCCCGCCCGCGCGCAGGTCCACGTACGGTTGACGCATGACGAGCTTCGGTGGTGCGGAGATGGTCGACTGGAACCTCGCGGTGGCGACCGCGACCAGGCTCGTGCGGCCCGGCCCGGAGGTGAGCCGGGACGAGGCCCGAGCCGTCGTCGCGGAGCTGCGCAGGCACGCCAAGACCTCCGAACGGCACGTGCGCGAGTTCACGCGGATGATGCCCGAAGGCATGACCCCGGTCGACACGCCCGTCCTCGTCGTGGACCGGGCCGGCTGGGTGAAGGCCAACGTGGCGGGCTTCCGCGAGCTCCTGTCCCCCCTCCTCGGCAAGATGCAGGACCGTCGCGCCGGCACCCCCGGCGGCGCCGTGCTCGGCGCGGTCGGCGGCAAGGTCACCGGCGTCGAGCTGGGCATGCTGCTCAGCTTCCTGGCCTCCCGCGTGCTCGGCCAGTACGAGACCTTCGCGCCCGCCGGCCTCGACCTCCCGGGCTCCGCCCCCGGCGGCCGGCTGCTGCTCGTCGCGCCGAACATCGTCCACGTGGAGCGGGAGCTGGAGGTGGACCCGCACGACTTCCGGCTCTGGGTCTGTCTGCACGAGGAGACGCACCGTACCCAGTTCACGGCCGTCCCGTGGCTCCGCGAACATCTGGAGGGCGAAATCCAGACGTTCCTCGGAGCCACCGAAGTGGACCCGATGACCGTGCTGGAGCGCCTGCGCGAGGCCGCCCAGTCCTTCGCCGGAGCCCGCCCCGACGCGGAACACGGGGACGAGGGGCGCTCCCTCGTCGAGCTCGTCCAGACCCCCGAGCAGCGCGAGGTACTGGCCCGGCTCACCGCCGTCATGTCCCTCCTGGAGGGCCACGCCGACTTCGTCATGGACGGGGTCGGCCCCGAGGTCGTGCCCTCGGTCGCCGAGATCCGCGAGAAGTTCCAGCAGCGCAGGGCCAGCGGCGCCGGCCGGCTCGACGCCGCCCTGCGCAAACTCCTCGGCCTCGACGCCAAGCTGCGCCAGTACCGCGACGGGGAACGCTTCGTGCGCGCCGTCGTCGGCCAGGTCGGCATGGACGGCTTCAACCGGGTCTGGACCTCCCCGAACACACTGCCGACCAAGTCCGAGATCGCCAGGCCCGCGGACTGGGTGGCCCGCGTCCACCGCAAGGGGAGCGAGCAGAGCGAGGCGAGCGAAGAGGTGTGACCCAAGAGGCGTGAAGATGTCCCTCTGGGGGAAGCAGCGTCACCCGTCCGAGGGACCGTGGGGCGTGGAAGGGCGTGCGATGCTCGAGGAACGGCTCGGTTCTGTCACCATCGTCGCACTCTGAGTGACAACCCCCACTCGCGGGGGAGCCGGGCAGCACACCGGCACACCACCCCCCAACGCCTCCCCAGCGCCTCCGAGGCATCCGAACTCCACCGAAGGGCACCGGACATGGGTCCCCATCCTGCGGTCGCGGCGATACGCCTGGCGGTCCGCCGCGTACTCCACGACGTCCTCACCGACCTCACAGAACTCAATAGCCGGCCCGCTCCCACCCCCGCGCCCCGGGTCGGCCGCCCCGGCCGCACCGTCGGTTCCTCGGCCGGTGCCGCCCCCCACGACCCGCTCCCCGACACCGCTCCGCTCGTCCTCGTCGCCTGCTCCGGCGGCGCGGACTCCATGGCGCTCGCCTCCGCCCTCGCCTTCGAGGCCCCCAAACTCGGAATCCGGGCCGGCGGCATCACCGTCGACCACGGCCTCCAGGACGGCTCCGCCCTGCGCGCCGCCGAGGTCGTCTCCCGCATGACCGCGCTGCGCCTCGACCCCGTCGAGTCCGTCGCCGTGCGCGTCGGCCGCGACGGAGGCCCCGAAGCCGCCGCCCGCGACGCCCGCTACGCCGCCCTGGACGAGGCCGCCGACCGGCTGGGCGCCGTCGCCGTGCTGCTCGGCCACACCCGCGACGACCAAGCCGAAACCGTCCTGCTGGGCCTCGCCCGCGGCTCCGGCATCCGCTCGCTCTCCGGCATGGCGGAAGTCTCCGGAGGCCCCGGAGACCCCGGCACCCGCGGCCGCAGCCACCGCTACCGCCGACCCTTCCTCCAGGTCGACCGGCAGACCGCCCGCAAGGCCTGCATGGTCCAGTCCCTGTCGGTCTGGGACGACCCGCACAACCTCGACCCCGCCTACACCCGCTCCCGGCTGCGCCACGAGGGACTGCCCGCCCTGGAGAAGGCGCTCGGCAAGGGGGTCGTGGAGGCGCTCGCCCGCACCGCCCAGCTCTCCCGCGACGACGCCGACGCCCTGGACGCCTGGGCCGCCGAGGCCGAGAGCGGCGTACGCGACGAAGACGGCCGCCTGGAGTGCGCCAAGTTGTACGCGCTGCCCCCCGCGGTCCGCCGCCGCGTACTGCGCCGGGCGGTCGTCGCCGCCGGTTCCCCCGCAGGCTCCCTCTTCGCCCGCCACATCGAGGAAGTCGACCGGCTCATCACCGGATGGCGCGGTCAGGGAGCCATCAACCTGCCCGGCCGGGTGGAGGCCCAGCGGCAGGGTGGCAGACTGGTCATCCGGCAGGGCTGATTGGTGCTGAAACACGGCTGAGTCCTCCGGGGTCACCCCCCGGAGCCCCAGCCGACAACGAAAGTGATGCGGGTGGACGAGAAGGACATGGGCAACGACCTCCAGTCGGTGCTCATCACCAAGGAAGAGATCGACGCGAAGCTGGCAGAGCTGGCCGCGAAGATCGACGCGGAGTACGCGGGCAAGGACCTGCTCATCGTCGGCGTCCTCAAGGGCGCGGTGATGGTGATGGCGGACCTGGCGCGCGCCTTGTCCACCCCGCTCACCATGGACTGGATGGCGGTGTCCTCGTACGGCGCCGGGACCCAGTCCTCGGGCGTGGTGCGGATCCTCAAGGACCTGGACACCGACATCAAGGACAAGCACGTCCTGATCGTCGAGGACATCATCGACTCGGGCCTGACCCTGTCGTGGCTGCTGTCGAACCTCGGCTCCCGCCAGCCGGCCTCCCTGGAGGTCGTCACGCTGCTGCGCAAGCCCGACGCCGCCAAGGTCGCCATCGACGTGAAGTGGGTCGGCTTCGACATCCCGAACGAGTTCGTCGTCGGCTACGGCCTCGACTACGCCGAGAAGTACCGCAACCTGCCGTTCGTCGGCACCCTCGCTCCCCACGTCTACGGCGGCTGATCCAGCGCCCGACAGGGGAACCCTGGAGCGTTTCCCGCCGTTGGAGCATGGAAAGGCGGGTCTGTCAGCCGTCCCATGAGGCCGCGGGTGACAATGCAGGGGTACATTCCGAAGAACAGTCTTTACTCACAGCAGCATTTACCTACGGGCAGGAGGGACGGGGTGCCTAGCGCCCCGTATGGATGGACGTGAAGCGATACTTCCGTGGGCCGGTTATGTGGATCGTGCTGGCCGTCCTCGCCGTGGTCGTGTTGATGAACGTCGTCGGCTCCGGCGGCGGCTACAAGTCGGTGGAGACCAGCGAGGTCATCAAGGCGATCAACAGTGGCCAGGTGGACAGCGCCAAGCTCACCACCGGTGACAGCCAGATGATCAAGATCGAGCTGAAGAAGGACCAGAAGCTCGGCGACAACGACGGCACCAAGTTCCAGGCCAACTACATCGGGGACCAGGGCGTACAGCTCGCCCAGAACCTCCAGACCAAGTACGAAGCCGGTCAGATCCCTGACGGATACTCCGTCACGCCGGACAAGACCAGCCCGTTCCTGAGCGTGCTGCTCTCGCTGCTGCCGTTCGTCCTCATCGTCGTGGTCTTCCTGTTCCTGATGAACCAGATGCAGGGCGGCGGCTCCCGAGTGATGAACTTCGGGAAGTCCAAGGCCAAGCTCATCACCAAGGACACCCCGAAGACGACGTTCGCCGATGTCGCGGGCTCCGACGAAGCCGTCGAGGAACTCCACGAGATCAAGGAGTTCCTCCAGGAGCCGGCGAAGTTCCAGGCCGTCGGCGCCAAGATCCCCAAGGGCGTGCTGCTCTACGGCCCGCCCGGCACCGGTAAGACCCTGCTCGCGCGTGCCGTCGCGGGCGAGGCCGGTGTCCCCTTCTACTCGATCTCCGGTTCCGACTTCGTCGAGATGTTCGTCGGTGTCGGTGCCTCGCGTGTCCGCGACCTGTTCGAACAGGCCAAGGCCAACGCTCCGGCGATCGTCTTCGTCGACGAGATCGACGCCGTCGGCCGGCACCGCGGTGCGGGCCTCGGCGGCGGTCACGACGAGCGCGAGCAGACCCTCAACCAGCTGCTCGTCGAGATGGACGGCTTCGACGTGAAGGGCGGGGTCATCCTGATCGCCGCCACGAACCGTCCCGACATCCTCGACCCGGCCCTCCTGCGCCCCGGCCGCTTCGACCGCCAGATCGCGGTCGACCGTCCGGACATGCAGGGCCGTCTGGAGATCCTCAAGGTCCACCAGAAGGGCAAGCCGGTCGCCCCGGACGTGGACCTGGGCGCCGTCGCCCGCCGTACGCCCGGCTTCACGGGTGCCGATCTCGCCAACGTCCTGAACGAGGCCGCGCTGCTCACGGCCCGCTCGGACGGGAAGCTGATCGACAACCACGCGCTGGACGAGGCGATCGACCGCGTCGTGGCGGGTCCGCAGAAGCGGACCCGGATCATGTCGGACCGGGAAAAGAAGATCACCGCGTACCACGAGGGCGGACACGCCCTGGTCGCGGCGGCTTCCCCGAACTCCGACCCGGTCCACAAGATCACGATCCTGTCCCGCGGCCGGGCCCTGGGTTACACCATGGTCCTGCCCGACGAGGACAGGTACTCGACCACGCGCAACGAGATGCTCGACCAGCTGGCGTACATGCTGGGCGGGCGCGCGGCCGAGGAGCTGGTCTTCCACGACCCGACCACGGGCGCGGCGAACGACATCGAGAAGGCCACGGCAACGGCCCGCGCGATGGTCACCCAGTACGGCATGACCGAGCGTCTCGGCGCGATCAAGTTCGGCGGCGACAACACCGAGCCGTTCCTGGGCCGCGAGATGTCGCACCCGAGGGACTACTCGGAGGAGGTTGCCGCGCTGGTCGACGAAGAGGTCAAGAAGCTCATCGAGACCGCGCACAACGAGGCCTGGGAGATCCTGGTCGAGAACCGCGACGTCCTCGACAACCTGGTCCTCGCCCTCCTGGAGAAGGAGACGCTCAACAAGGAGCAGATCGCCGAGGTCTTCTCGACGATCGTGAAGCGCCCGGCCCGCCCGGCGTGGACCGGCTCCTCGCACCGCACGCCGTCCACCCGTCCGCCGGTGCTCTCTCCCAAGGAGCTCCAGCTGACGAACGCGGCGAACGGCACGTCGGCGGCGTCCTCGACCGCCGTGTCGGTGGAGAAGACCCCGGAGCCCTCCCCGGAGGAGCATCCGGAGGCCTGATCCCTCCCGGAATGGATGCCGCGCCCCCCAGGTTCTAGCCTGGGGGGCGCGGCACTTTCACATGCCCGCGACTGCACAGACAGGAACGAGGAAGAGATGACCGACCCAGTGACCCTGACCGGTGGCGAGGGCACGATCGGCGAGTTCGACGAGAAGCGCGCCGAGGCGGCCGTCCGCGAGCTCCTGATCGCGGTCGGCGAGGACCCGGACCGCGAGGGGCTGCTGGCGACGCCGGGGCGGGTCGCGCGGGCGTACAAGGAGATATTCGCCGGCCTGTACCAGAAGCCCGAGGACGTCCTGACGACGACGTTCGACCTCGGCCACGACGAGATGGTCCTGGTGAAGGACATCGAGGTCATGAGCACGTGTGAGCACCATTTGGTGCCGTTCCACGGCGTGGCCCACGTCGGTTACATCCCGTCCCTCGACGGCAAGATCACCGGCCTGTCGAAGCTCGCCCGCCTCGTGGACGTCTTCGCCCGCCGCCCCCAGGTGCAGGAGCGGCTGACGACGCAGATCGCCGAGTCGGTCATGGAGATCCTGGACCCGCGCGGGGTCATCGTGGTCATCGAGTGCGAGCACATGTGCATGACCATGCGCGGCGTCCGCAAGCCCGGCGCGAAGACCATCACCTCGGCCGTACGCGGCCAGCTCCGCGACCCCGCGACCCGCAACGAGGCGATGAGCCTGATCATGGCCCGCTAGACGGGCAGGCGGCGCCGGTGCGTGTCAGCATCGGAGGCATGCACTACAGGGCGGCCACAGGGGCGGACGCACCGGCCATGGCGGGGCTGTTTGCCGCCAATCATCATGATGCGCTGAGCGAGGAGGAGCGGTCCCGGCACGGGTTCGTGCAGGGGGCGCTCGACGTGGAGGCGCTGCGCGCGATGGCCGAGGGCGGGGGGCTGCTCGTCGCGGACGACGTAGGGGAGATCGCCGGGCTGCTCGGGCTCGTACGGGCCGAGAGCGTGCCCGGGCCGCCGCCGCCCGTGCGGGCGCTGCTGGGGGCCCGGGATTCGCTGCTGTGGCACGGGCGGCCGCTCGGGGCCGTGCGGTGGCTGCTCTACGGGCCCGTCGTGGTCGCGGCCGCGTACCGGGGCCGGGGGATCGCCCGGGGGCTGTTCAGCGCCGCGCGGGAGGCCGCCTCGGGGCGGGCCGAGGTGATGGTGGCCTTCATCGAGATGACCAACCGGGTCTCGTGGACGGTGCACGTCGACGGGCTGGGCATGACCCCGCTCGGGGAGTTCGACCTCGACGGCCGCCTGTACGGGGTGGTCGGCGCGGCCTGCGATTAGGCGCGCGCCGGGGCCTCGGGGGCGGGGTCTTCGTCGTCCGGGAGCTTCAGGACGTGTTCCAGGAAGAGGGCCGCCGCGACGACCGCCGCGCCCGCCAGGACCGAGAATCCGGCGTACCAGGTCTGGTCGCGGCGGGCGGGGACGTCCATCGCGGAGGTGAGCAGGAAGACGCCGACGCCGCCGTAGGCGCCCGCGACCAGGGCCGCCACCAGGGCGCTGGCCTGGCCGAAGACGACCGCGCGGGCCGCCATGAGCGGCTCCACGCCCTTGGCGCCGGGCACGCGCTCGCGCTGGGCCTTCAGGCGGGAGCGCAGCGACAGGGCCGTCGCCAGCAGGACCACGGCGATGGCGCCGAGCACGATCGGCGCGGCCACCGGGACGCCGGGGAGCGTGCCGTACGCGTTCCACAGCCGGGCTCCGGCCCAGGACAGCACCGCGGCGATCGCGAAAATGCCCGCCAGGACCGCCGGCCTCAGTTGCTTCACGTGCGCCTCTCCCGCCATTCCCGCAGCGCACGCTCTCCGTGCGTGCGTATCCGGTGATCCTAAGTGTTCGACGGCCCCGCCCCGCGGGCGCGGCTCACTCGGGGAGGCGCAGTTCCAGGTCCTCGCGCCGGGTGAGCCCGGCGGGGCCGACTGCGGCCAGGAGCGCGGCGACGGGCCCGTGGCCCGGGATCTGCGCCTCGGGGTCGATGTCGTTCCAGGGGGCCAGCACGAAGGCGCGCTGGTGGGCGCGCGGGTGCGGGAGGGTGAGGACGGGATCGGCGGAGACCACTTCGGCGTACGAGATGATGTCGACGTCGATCGTGCGGGGCCCCCAGCGCTCCTCGCGGACGCGGTCGAAGGCTTCCTCGATGGCGTGGCCGCGCTCCAGCAGGGAGCTGGGGGGCAGGGTGGTCTTCACCGAGATGACGGCGTTGAGGTACGAGGGCTGCGAGCCCGCGTCCACGCCCCACGGCTCCGTCTCGTAGACGGGGGAGACGGCCTTGACCCGAAGGCCCGGGGTGTCTCCGAGGGCGTCGATGGCGCCCTGGAGGGTCTCCAGGCGGTTGCCCAGGTTCGCGCCCAGCGCGACGACGGCCCACTTGGGGTTGGACAAGGTGACGTCCGCCGCGTCGACCGCTTCGACCACGGAGGCGGGTACCGGCTGGACGGTGGGGTCGCTCTGGGCGTTCATTCCGTTGTTCACGCGCGGCTCCGGGTGATCGTGATGGTCACGTCGTCGAAGGGGACGGTGATCGGCGCGTCCGGTTTGTGGACGACGACCTCCACCTGGGCGACCGCTTCGTGCTTGAGGCACTGCTGGGCGATCCGCTCGGCGAGGGTCTCGATCAGGTCCACGGGCTCGCCCTGGACCACGTCGACGACTTCTTCCGCGACTACCCCGTAGTGCACCGTCTTAGCCAGGTCGTCGCCCGCCGCCGCAGGGCGGGTGTCGAGGTGGAGCACCAGGTCGACGATGAAGGTCTGGCCTTCCTCGCGTTCCCGGGGGAAGACGCCATGGTGCCCGCGAGCCTTGAGGCCGCGCAGCGCGACACGATCCACGCGAATCACTCCTGCTTTTCGTAGGTGCTTCCGGTCCGGGACTCCCCGGATCCATGGTCGGAGCCGAGTGCGGTCGGCGTCGTCCATCTTCGAATTTACCTGCGAAATACCTCGGACCCCGACAGCATCCCGACTGAGGGGCTAGGAGGGCTCCTCCTCGTCGTCCTCGTCGGAGTCGGTGAGGACGGGAGAACCGTGGTGCGACCAGAGGCGCCAGCCCTCCGGTGTGCGTCGGAACACATTCGTCGCGACGACGAGCTGGCCGACGAGCGGGCCCAGTTCCCCGCCGTCCTCGGCGGGTCCGCCGCTGAGGATGTTCTCGGTGCAGGTCACCAGGGCGGTGTCGCCTATGACGGTGACCTTGGTGTCGGTCAGGAAGAACTGGATGTACTCGGTGTGCGACATGATCAGCGCGTAGGAGCGCAGCACTTCGCCGCGTCCGGACAGCACCGGCCAGCCCGGGTGCACGCAGGAGATCTCGTCTTCGAGCCAGAGCGCCGACAGTGCGTCGAAGTCCCCCCGCTCCATGGCCTCGTAGAAGGCCGTGTTGACCTCTTCGACGGATTCGATGTCGGTACGGCTCACCGTGCCCCTTCCTCGTTGCTACGGGTCGTACGCAGTGCCCCTTCCACGGCACGGGCCACCCGAACCGCGTCGGCGCTCGCCCGTACCTCGTGGACCCGTACGGCCCAGGCGCCCCGGGCGGCGGCGATGGCGGTGACGGCGGCGGTGGCGGCGTCGCGTTCGCGGGCGGGCGGCGGGGAGGCGTCGTCGGCGCCGGCCAGCACCCGGCCGAGGAAACGCTTCCGCGAGGCGGCCACCAGCAGCGGGAAGCCCAGCGCGCGCAGCTCGGAGAGGTGGGCGACCAGGGCGAGGTCGTGCTCGGCGTTCTTGGCGAATCCGAGGCCCGGGTCGACCAGGAGCCGTTCGGGGGCGATGCCGCCGGTGACGACGGCGTCGATGCGGGTGCGGAGTTCGGCGGTGACCTCGGCGAGGACGTCCTCGTAGACGGCGAGGCTGTTCATGCCGTCGCTGAAGCCGCGCCAGTGCATGACGATGAAGGGCACCTCGGCGGCGGCGACGGCCGGGATCATGCCCGGGTCGGCGAGGCCGCCGCTGACGTCGTTGACCAGGGTGGCGCCGGCGGCGACGGCCCGGGCGGCGACGGAGGCGCGCATGGTGTCGACGGAGACGACGACGCCTTCGGAGGCGAGGCCGCGGACGACGGGGACGACCCGGCGCAGCTCTTCCTCCTCGTCGACGCGGGAGGCGCCGGGGCGGGTGGACTCGCCGCCGACGTCCACGAGGTCGGCGCCCTGGGCGACGAGGTCGAGCCCGCGCTTGACGGCCGCGGTGGTGTCGAACCAGCGGCCGCCGTCGGAGAAGGAGTCGGGGGTGACGTTGACGACGCCCATGACCGCGCAGCGGTCCCAGTCGGGGAGGCCTGTCACCAGGCCCCTGGGGGCGGGACCGCTGTTCGTGTTCATGGTTCCCAGGGTAGGGCCCGTGTCCTCGGCCCGGCCGGACGGCCGTGGGGACCCCCAGCCGGGGCTGCGCCCCGGACCCCTTCCGCGCCTCGAACGCCGCCGGGCCTGGAGTCGGCCCGGCGGGAAGCGGCTCAGGCGGCCCGGACCCCACGCTCCGCCTGGGCGGGCACGGTCTGCACGCGGTGGTGGGCGCAGGTGCGGACCGGCTTGGGACGCCGGCGGCCGGCGAACAGGCGGGGCAGGGCGAGCGTGACGAAGCCCTCGGCCTGCATCGCGGCGAAGCCGATGCGGGGCAGGTCCCGGGTGGTGCGGAAGACCACGAAGCGGGGCTCCCAGCGGGGGCGGAACTTCGCGTTGAACTTGTACAGCGACTCGATCTGGAACCAGCGCGAGAGGAACACGAGCAGGCTGCGCCACATCCGCAGGACCGGGCCGGCGCCGATCTTCTCGCCGCGAGCCAGGGCCGAGCGGAACATCGCGAAGTTCAGGGAGACCTTCTCGATGCCGAGCGCCGGGGAGGCCTCCAGGGAGGCGACGATCAGCAGTTCGTTCATGCCGGGGTCGGCGGCGCGGTCGCGGCGCATCAGCTCCAGCGACATGCCGTCCTTGCCCCAGGGGACGAAGTGCAGGACGGCCTTGAGGTCGCCGAAGGGCGAGGCGTCGCCCTCCTCGACGCGGTGTGCGGTGGCGATGTAGCAGTCGCCGTCGCCCGGGTCGCCGACGCGGCCCAGCGCCATGGAGAAGCCGCGTTCGGTGTCGGTGCCGCGCCAGGCCTCGGCGGCGCCGCGCACCTGCTCCAGCTCGGCGGCGGTCAGCTCGCTGACCCGGCGGACCTTGGTGGTGTAGCCGTTGCGCTCGATGCGCTTCACCATCTGCCGGACGTTGCGCATCGCCCGGCCGGAGAGGGAGAAGTCTTTGACGTCGACGATCGCCTCGTCCCCGAGCTCCAGGGCGTCGAGGCCGGTCTCGCGGGTCCAGACCTCGCCGCCGGTCTCGCTGCAGCCCATGACGGCGGGGGTCCAGGAGTGGGTCTTGGCCTCCTCCATGAACCGTTCGATGGCGCCGGGCCAGGCCTCGACGTCGCCGACCGGGTCGCCGGAGGCGAGCATCACGCCGGAGACGACGCGGTAGGTGACGGCGGCCTTGCCGCTGGGGGAGAAGACGACGGCCTTGTCGCGGCGGAGCGCGAAGTGGCCCAGCGAGTCGCGGCCGCCGTGCCGGGCGAGCAGCTCGCGGAGCTTGACCTCGTCGTCGGCGGTGAGCCGGGCGGCCGGGTGCTCGGGGCGGAAGGCCAGGTAGATGGTGGTGACGGCGGTCAGCATGCCGAGGGCGCCCAGCGAGTAGCCGACGGTCCAGGACACCCGGCCGGCGTAGTCGACGGGGCCCTCGAAGCCGAAGAGCCCGTAGACGACGTGGCTGATCTGTTCATAAACACCCGGATTGCCTACAACGCGGCCGGGGTGCGAGTTGACGATGACCAGACCGAGGCCGATGGACCCCGCGCTCATCAGCACGAAGTTGGCGAGCGCCTTCCAGCGGCTGCGCGGGTCGGGCAGCGCCTTGAACTCACCCTGATGGCGCAGCAGGAGTGCCAGGAGCACCGCCGCGATGACCACGCTGATGACCGAGTGGCGGTACGTGAACTGCGCGACGGCGCCGGCCGGCAGCAGCACCACGGCGGCCCGCCAGGCGCGCCGCTTGCGGCGCTTGAGCCCGTGGGCGAGCAGCAGGAGCAGGACGCCGGCGCTGAGGGCCAGGGCGGCGGCGAAGGGACCGAAGGAGCCGGGCAGCACCTCGGTGACCGCGTGGATGCGGCTGTGCCGGAAGCGCGGGAAGACTCCCGCGGCGATGTCCAGCAGGCCGACGACCGTGACGGCGGTGCCCACGACTCCGGGGACGGACTCCGGTCGGGGGCCTCGGAGGATTCGGCTGACAGGCTTCGGAACCTGTCCCGACTTATCGCCATCTATCCTGCTAGACATCGCTTCCCGTTGCTCCGCGAGAGATCATGTGGCCGAAGGCCGCTGGGGCCCTTCGTTGGGTGGTGCGTCCACTAGGACGACATCGAGGGGGAGCGGGTTCACTCTTCCGTCGAGAAAAAACTAGTCCTGCCATAGAAAGTCGACTGACTGCTCATGGGTCTCACCAGTAATACGGTTCTGGCGCTGGCCATCCTCGCCGGTGTGCTGCTGTTCGCAGCCACGGTCTGGTTCTGGCCGAAGCTCTCGGGCCGCTCCTGGCGCTCGGTCCTCGGCCGGATCGGCCTCCTCCTGGCGACGCAGCTGGCGTTGTTCGCCGCGATCGGTCTCGCCGCGAACAAGTCGTTCCTCTTCTACGGGTCCTGGGCCGACCTCTTCGGCCAGGAGACGTCGATCGGCAAGGTCGTCGACCACTCGATGAGCAGCGACGACATCAAGGTCGTCGACAAGCAGCACCTCGACGTGCCCGGCGGCGCCAAGCCGCCGGTCGGCGGGCAGATCCTGAAGGTGTCCATAACCGGCGAGAAGTCGAAGATAACGACGACCGGCTTCGTGTGGCTGCCGCCGGAGTACTTCCAGCCGCAGTACGAGGACCAGAACTTCCCGGCCTCCATCGTCCTCACGGGTTACCCGGGCATGGCGGAGAACCTGATCAAAGGGCTGGACTACCCGATGACGGCCTTCAGGCAGGCCAAGACGGGCAAGATGAAGCCGATGATCCTGGTCATGCTCCGTCCGACCCCGGGCTCGCGCGACACCGAGTGCGTGGACATACCCGGTGGCCCGCAGACCGAGACCTTCTACGGCCAGGACCTCCCGCAGGCCATCCAGAGCACCTTCCGGGTCGGCAAGAAGCCCGAGAACATGGGCTTCATCGGGAACTCCACGGGCGGTTACTGCGCCCTGAAGATCGGCGCGCACTACCCGCAGACCTTCGGCGCCGCCGCGGGGCTGTCCGCGTACTACGAGGCCGCGGACGACCCGACGACCGGTGACCTCTTCCACGGGGACGACAAGCTGAAGGCCCGCGCGAACGTGCTGGAGGCCATCAAGGCGAAGCAGCCGACCGGTACGTCGTTCCTGGTCACCAGCAGCGAGAAGGGCGAGCCGAACCTCGCCGGCACGAAGAAGTTCATCAAGCTGGTCAAGGGCCCGGACCGGGTCTCCTCGATCATCCTCGACAGCGGCGGCCACAACTTCAACACCTGGCGCCGCGAGATCCCGCCGATGCTGGTGTGGATGAGCGGCAGGATCCAGGCGTAGGAGGGGCTGTTCGAGCGGGGTGGCTCAGGCCTCCTGCAGCCGGGCCCGGCGCAGCGCCCGGTGCACCCCTTCCGGGGTGAGTACGCCGATCAGCGCGCCGGAGTCGGGATCCGTGACCCCGATCCGGCCCGAGTCCTCCTGGAGCAGCAGCGCGAGCGCCTCGCGCAGACTGGCCCCCAGCGCCACTTCGGCGGTGGGGGCCTTTCCGTCGGCGGAGGCGAGGTCGGCGAGGTCGGTCAGGTCGGCCTGCGCCACGGCGGTGACCGCGAGCCGCTTCAGCCCGCGGTCGGCGCCGACGAAGCCGGCCACGTACTCGGTCGCCGGGGCGCCCAGCACCTGCGCCGGGCGGGCGAACTGCTCGATGGTGCCCGCTCCGTAGACCGCGATGCGGTCCCCGAGCCGGACGGCCTCCTCCAGATCGTGCGTGACCAGCAGGATCGTTTTGCGCACGGTCCGCTGGAGCGCCAGGAACTCGTTCTGCAGCCGCTCGCGCACCACCGGGTCCACCGCGCCGAACGGCTCGTCCATCAGCAGCACCGGCGGGTCGGCGGCGAGCGCCCGGGCCACGCCGACGCGCTGGCGCTGGCCGCCGGAGAGCTGTTCCGGGTAGCGACCCCCGTAGACGGCCGGGTCCAGCCCGACCAGGTCGAGGAGTTCCGCGGCCCGCGCGCGGGCCTTGGCCTTCGGGGTGCCGATGAGCTGCGGCACGGTGGCCGTGTTCTCCAGCACCGTCTTGTGCGGGAACAGCCCGACCTGCTGGATGACGTAGCCGATGCGCCGGCGCAGTTCGACCGGGTCGGCGGCGGCGATGTCCTCGCCGTTCAGCAGGATCCGGCCCGAGGTCGGCTCGATGAGCCGGTTGACCATCTTCATGGTGGTCGTCTTGCCGCAGCCGGACGGGCCCACCAGGGTGACCAGTTCTCCCTCGGCGACCTCGAAGGACAGGTCGGCGACGGCCGTGGTCCCGTCGGGGTAGCGCTTGGTCACTTGCTCGAATCGGATCACCCGGCCATCTTTCCCTACCCGCGGGGTCCGTTTGTGAAGGGCGTGTTGCCCGCGTGCGAAGGATTCCGGCCATTGTCCGTGCCGGGGGTTATGGTCGCTCCTACGTACGGTCGGTGACGGGGGGCGAGGAGCGATGGCCGGGCAGAGCTGCCTGGTGGCGAACGACTGGATCTGCTGGGAGTACGTCACCTCCCGCTCCCAGGAGCTCACCGACGCCACCCTCGAACACGTCTGGATCACGGGCGTGTCGGTGCTGATCGGCATCGCCGTGTCCGTCCCGCTCGCCCTGCTGGCCCGCCGCGGCCGCCACTGGGCGGCCCCCGTCCTGGGCATCACCACCCTGCTCTACACGGTCCCCTCGCTCGCCATGTTCTCCCTGCTGCTGCCGGTGTTCGGGCTGTCGGCGGCGCTGGTGGTGACCGGGCTGGTGCTGTATTCGCTGACCATCCTCGTGCGCAACGTGCTGGCCGGTCTCGAATCCGTGCCCGAGGACGTACGGGAAGCCGCGCGCGGGATGGGGTACGGCCCGGGCCGGTTGCTGTGGCAGGTCGAGCTGCCGCTGGCGCTGCCCGCCCTGCTGGCCGGCGTACGGATCGCGACCGTCTCCACGGTGGCGCTGACCACCGTCGGCTCCATCGTGGGCAAGGGCGGCCTCGGCAATCTCATCGCACCCGCCGTGAACAGCTCGTTCAAGGCCCAGGTGCTCACCGCCTCGGTGCTGTGCGTGCTCCTCGCGCTCGTCGCGGACCTGGCCCTGCTCGGCCTCCAGCGGCTGCTGACGCCCTGGACCCGAGTGACCCGGGCGAGCCGCCCGACCCGCGCCGCTCGCGCCGCGCGCACCGCCGACGTCAGCGGGGGAGCCGTCTGATGGGAGTGCTGGGACAGGCCTGGGACTGGCTGGCGGACGGGGCCAACTGGTCCGGGGAGAGCGGGGTCTGGCACCGCCTCGGCGAGCACGTGTACGTCAGCGGGATCGCCCTGGCCCTGGCCTGCGCGGTGGCCCTCCCGGTCGGACTGTGGCTGGGCCACCTCGGCAAGGGCGGCGGCCTCGCCGTCAACGTCTCCAACATCGGGCGGGCCGTCCCGGTCTTCGCGGTGCTGGCGCTGTTCATGGTCTCCCCGCTGCGGGGCGCCGGGTACGTGCCCACCATCGCCGCGCTGGTCCTCTTCGCCGTCCCGCCGCTGCTGACCAACGCCTACGTCGGCATGCGCGAGGTCGACCGCTCGGTGGTGGAGGCCGCCCGGGGCATGGGCATGTCCGGCCGCCAGCTCTTCTGGCGGGTGGAACTGCCGCTCGCGCGCGGCCTGGTGATGACGGGACTGCGCTCGGGAGCCGTCCAGGTCATCGCCACGGCCACCATCGCCGCCATGGTCGGCCAGGGCGGCCTCGGCCGGATCATCACCGCCGGCTTCAACACGTACAACACCCCGCAGGTCGTCGCGGGCGCCCTGCTGGTCGCCGCGCTGGCCCTGCTCGTGGAGGGCGCGCTGGTGGCGGCCGACCGGCTGCTGCCGGGCGCGGCCACCCGCTGAGCGGGCCCCGGCACGTCGGCCCACCCCTTGTTGGCCCACCCCTTGAAGGAGATTGAGATGAGCAAGTCCACGCGCGCCCTCGGCGCGGCCCTGGGTGCCGTCGCCCTGACCGCATCGCTCGCCGCGTGCGGCGGCGACAGCCTGGAGAAGAGCAAGGACGGGGGCTCCTCCGCCGCCGCCTCCGGGTCGTCCGAGGGCGGCAAGGGCGGCAAGCTGGTGATCGGAGCCGCCGGCTTCACCGAGTCCAACGTGCTGGCCGAGCTGTACGCGCAGGTCCTGGGGGACGCCGGCTACGACACGTCGATCACCACGGTCAACAACCGCGAGCTGTACGAACCGTCGCTGGAGAAGGGCGAGATTGACGTCGTCCCGGAGTACGCGGCGACCCTCGCGGAGTTCCTCAACGCCAAGGTGAACGGTTCCAAGGCGCCGACGGAGAAGCCGGTCGCGTCGAGCGATGTGACGGCGACGGTGGCGGCCCTGGAGAAGCTGGCGGGCCCGCTCGGCCTGAAGGCGCTGCCCGCGGGCTCGGCGGTCGACCAGAACGCCTTCGCGGTGAGCAAGGAATTCGCCACGAAGAACAATCTCAAGACCCTTTCCGATCTGGGCAAGTCCGGTCTGAAGGTGAAGATCGCGGCCGGTGACGAATGCGCGGTGCGGCCCTTCTGCGCACCCGGATTGAAGACGACATACGGAATCGATGTTTCCGGTATCGACCCCAAGGGCGTCGGAACCCCGCAGGCCAAGCAGGCGGTCAAGGACGGCGCGGACCAGCTCGTCCTCACCACCACCACGGACGCCACCCTCGACAGCTTCGGCCTGGTCCTGCTGGAGGACGACAAGAAGCTCCAGAACGCCGACAACGTGCTCCCGGTGGTCAACGCCAAGGACGCCGGCGCCCCCGAGATCGCGGCCGCCCTCGACAAGATCACCAAGGCGCTCACCACGGCCGATCTGGTCGAGCTGAACCGCAAGGTCGACGCCGAGCGCGCCAAGCCGGCGGATGTCGCGAAGGCCTATCTGGAGTCCAAGGGCCTTCTGAAGAAGTAGGAGTTGCGCCTTTCGTGCGGGACGTGCGGTAACTGCTCGGAAACAGATTCCCGGGCGGCTACCCCACACCCTGTCCACGCCCTGTAAATTTCAGGCCATGCCCCGTGGACGCCACCGCAATCCCGAACCTCTTCACCGGCTCCTCACGCCGACGGCCGTCGCCGGTGTGTCCGTTGCCGGCGCCGGCGCCGCCTGGCTGCTCGCGGAACCGATGGCGCTGCGCCTGCTCGTGGCGCTCACCGCGGCCGCCGGGCTGGCCGGCGCCGTCGTCATGCGCTCGTGGGACCTGGCGGCCGGCCGCCGGGTCACCGAGCTCGGGCGCGAGCGGGTCAAGGACGAGTGGCGCACGGACGAGCGGATAGCCGAGCTCGAATCCGACCTCGAAGAGGCCCGGGTGCTGCGCGGCAAGCTCGACGCCAAACTGCGCGCCAAGCGGGTCGAACTCGCGGGCCTGCGCGGGGAGCACGCCTCGCTGCTGCGCCGGTACGCCACCGCCGAGACCGAGCGGGCGAGCGCCCTGGAGGGGCGCCGGCTGCTGGCCATCGAGGCCGCGGCCCCGGCCGCTTCCGCCGCCCCGGCCCCGGGTCCCAAGGAACTTCCCGCGGTCTCCGAAGAGCGCACCAGCGCCGGTGCGGCCACCTCGGTGGGCTTCGCCCGCGCCCACGCCGCGCTGGCGGCGCTCGCCGGCAAGGCGGCCGAGCAGGCCAAGGCCGCCGCGTCCGCCCCGCAGGCCCGGACCGGCCCCACCGCTCTGCCCGCCGCCCCCACTGCTCCCGCGCTCCCCGCCGGCCCGGCTGCTCCCGCCGCCCCGGCGAAGCCCGCCGAGCTGGAGGCACACGCCCGCCCCGCGCTCACCGGCCCGGTACCCGCGGGCCCGGCGGCCGCCGTCCCCGCGCGCCGGCTCGCGGCCGCGGTGGCCCCGTACGCCGCTCAGCGCCGACCGGCCTCCCGCGTCGAGGGCGGCTTCGACTTCTTCGGTACGAAGACCGCGGCGCAGGCCCGCGCGGTCATCGAGTCCGTGCAGAACGAGGACCTCGCCGACGTCGTCGGCGCGGAGGCCCTCGCCGTCCACAAGGCGGAGGCCGCCCAGGGCGCGACGGAGCCGGCGGCCCTCGTCGACACCGCCAAGGCGGCCACCGCCGAGACCCGCGCCGTGGGCCAGGTCATCGACCTGACCGCCCACGACGAGACCGAGCCGATCGACGTGGTCCAGCTGCGCACCGCGATCTCTTAGTCCGGCTCCGGTCTCTTTGGCGCGGCCGACTATCCGGGGGGATGAGGCATGGCAGAAGCCGAGCACACAGGCGTCGAGCACTCAGGCGTCGAGCACACCGGGGCCGCGGACGCGGCGGACGCACGGGGGCGGCGCATCCGTCGCTCCGCGGTCTTCGGCGCGTGCGCCATGGGAGGTCTGTTCGCCGCGAAGATCTCGCTCGCGTCGTTCGCCGCATCGTTCTCCTGGGAGCTCACCGCGGTGCTCGCCGTCGCGTTCGGGGTGCTCGGGGCGTGTGCCGGTGCCCGGCTGGGACGGGTGGACGGGGTCCGTGAGGTGGCGCTGGAGCCGGGGGAGATCGTGCTGAGTGCCTTCGCCGTCCGTCCGTTGATGTGGGAGGGCCGCCCCACGCGGCACCACGACATCGAACGCTTCGAGCTGCGAGTGACCACTCGGGGGCTCCAGCTCTGGGACCGGTCCGATCAGCTCTGGAACCACCCCTGGGGGTCCCTGCGCCTGACGGCCGACGAGCAGGGCGTGGTGCTCGTCCACCACGAGGAGCAGCTGATCGAGGAATTGCGGGTGGACACCCCCCTGGAGGGTTCGCCGGCCGGGCTGATCCTCGCCGCGGAAAGAATGCGTGCCCGCGCCCGCCACCGGTGACGGGGCCCGGACTCCCTAGAACAGCGGGAGTTGCCCCGGGAGCGGGGACAGGGCGAAGCCGTCCAGGGTGGGGGCGCAGGCGCCGAGGGTCACTCGGGCGCGGGAGCCGGGGCAGGAGACGAGGTCCCCGCGGCCCCGCCCGGCCGGCGGGTCGTGGCGGGCGATCCGCCCGGCGGTGACGGCGCAGTCGCGGCCGCAGGTGGGGCAGGCCCGGCGGGGTGAGAGGGACATCCCCCAAGTCTGCCCTGCCGCTCGGACATCGGCCCGTCCGGCCGCTCCGGGGTCAGCCCTCGCGGCCGGCCGCCCAGCTCTCGTGGGCCCGGCTCACCCGTGTCCACAGGGCCGTGCGGTCCGTCGGGGTCAGGTCGTCGAGCGCGCGGCCGAAGACGCCCTCCAGCGCGGCGTAGAACTCCTCCGGGCCGTCGAGCACCCGCTCCGTGTTCCCCTTCGCCGGGTCGATCCGGCTCAGCACCCGTCCCCGCAGGGCGTCGATGCCGTCCGCGTCGCGGCGCAGGGCCGCGAAGGTCCGTACGAAACCGGAGTCCGCGGAGGTCGACAGCCGGACGTGCTCGGCCTCGAAGCCGGTTGCTCCCGCCGTCCCGGCGGGCTCCGCGCGGAAGTTCACGAGCGGGGCGGAGCTGCCCGGGTGGCGGTAGAGCCAGCCCGATCCGGGCAGTCGCTCCAGGGAGTAGGCGAAGGCCCCCTGGCGGTACGGGCCTTCGCGCAGCGGCAGCGGCTCGTACGGGCCGTCTCCGAGCCCGGCGTCCACGTAGTAGACGCCGTCCCCGTCGGCCGCCGCCCCCGGCACGCGGACGGTGAGCGCCAGGTGGTCTCCGCTCACGCCCCGCAGGGCGTCTTCGGACTGGGATTCCTTGTACACGCCGCCCACGTGGCGGGTGACCTCGTAGCCGAGGTGGTCGAGGAGCGCGGCGAGGGCCCCGTTGAGGTGGAAGCAGTAGCCGCCGCGTCCGGCGGCGAAGCGGCGTGCCGACAGCTCGGGGTCGATACCGGGGGCGCGGCCGAGCTGGATGTCGACGTTCTCGTACGGGACGCGCTCCAGGTGCGCCCGCTGGAGGGCGAACAGCCCCTCGACGGACGGCGCACCGGGGGCCTCGATGCCGAGCCGCCGCAGGTAGGCGGCGTATATGGCGCCTGCGTCGGCGTGCGGGCCTGCTGCTGTGCCGGAGGTCATGCGGGCAGCCTAGGCCGCGGGTAGGACAGTGACCGCCGGGCGGGTCACTTGTCGATGTCGCCGACGACGAAGAACAGCGAGCCGAGGATCGAGACCATGTCCGCGACCAGCTGCCCGGGGAGCAGCACCGCGAGCGCCTGGATGTTGTTGTACGAGGCCGAGCGCAGCTTGAGCCGGTACGGGGTCTTCTCGCCCTTGGAGACCAGGTAGTAGCCGTTGATGCCGAGGGGGTTCTCGGTCCACGCGTACGTCTCGCCCTCGGGGGCCTTCAGCACCTTCGGCAGCCGCTGGTTGATCGGTCCGGGTGCCAGCTCCGCCATCCGGTCCAGACAGGCGACCGCGATGTCCAGCGCGTTGTGGGTCTGCTCCAGCAGGACCTCGAAGCGGGCCAGGCAGTCGCCCTCGGTGCGGGTGACGACCTTCAGGACGTCCTGGAGCTCGCCGTAGGCGAGGTACGGCTCGTCGCGGCGCAGGTCGAAGTCGACGCCGGAGGCGCGGGCGATCGGGCCGGAGACCCCGTACGCGTGCACGGCCTCGGCGGACAGGACGCCGACGCCGCGGGTGCGGGCGCGGAAGATCTCGTTGCCGCGCACCAGGTCGTCGTAGACGTGCATGCGCGTGTTGACGTCGGCGATGGCGGCGCGGGCCCGGCCCAGCCAGCCGGCGGGCAGGTCCTCCTTGAGGCCGCCGACGCGGTTGAACATGTAGTGCATGCGGCCGCCGGAGATCTCCTCCATGACGGCCTGGAGCTCCTCGCGCTCGCGGAACGCGTGGAAGATCGGGGTGATCCCGCCCAGCTCCAGCGGGTACGAGCCGAGGAACATCAGGTGGTTCAGGACCCGGTTCAGCTCGGCGAGCAGGGTCCGCATCCACACGGCCCGCTCGGGCACCTCCATGCCGAGCATCCGCTCGACGGCCATGACCACGCCCAGCTCGTTGGAGAACGCGGACAGCCAGTCGTGGCGGTTCGCGAGCATCACGATCTGGCGGTAGTCGCGGGCCTCGAAGAGCTTCTCGGCGCCGCGGTGCATGTAGCCGACCACCGGCTCGGCGCTGACGATGCGCTCGCCGTCCAGGACGAGGCGCAGGCGCAGCACGCCGTGCGTGGAGGGGTGCTGGGGGCCGATGTTGAGCACCATGTCGGTGCTCTCCGCCGCGCCGCCGATGCCGACCGTGGTCTCCGTCATGGCGGCATTGTCTCAGCCTGCGGGGGCGGCTCGTGGCTCGGTCCGGATTCCGGATCGGGGAGCGGCGGCCGACCGGCGCCGCAAGCCCGGTCCGGGAGACGGGACGCGCCCCTAGGGTGGGGGGATGGACACGGGGACAGAGGGACGGGCGGGTCTGCCCGAGTGGGTGGGGCTGCCGGGTGGGCTGCTGACGCTGCGCAGGCTGGTGCTGGTGCTGTGGATGTCCCTCTTCACGGTGGCGACGGCCGTCGTGCTGGGGCTGACCGCCGGGCCGGGATGGGCGGCGCTCGGCGGAGTGTGGCTCGCGGTCCTGGCCTGGGGCTGGGTGATGCTCGGACGGAACTGGCGGTCCTGGCGGTACGCGGAGCGCGCGGACGACCTGCTGATCAGCCGGGGCGTGATGTGGCGCGAGCAGACCGTGGTCCCGTACGGGCGGATGCAGCTGGTGGAGGTCACCTCGGGCCCCCTCGAGCGCCGCTTCGGACTGGCCTCCGTACAGCTCCACACGGCCGCAGCGGCCACCGACGCAAGGATCCCCGGACTCGCGCCCGAGGAGGCGGAACGGCTGCGCGACCGGCTGACGGAGCTCGGCGAGGCAAGGTCGGCGGGACTGTGACGCCGCCGGTGGGGGCCGGGGCGGGGCCCGAGCGCGACCCCGGGACCGCTGCCGAGGCCGGCACCGCCGCGGTCGGGGCGGCGTCCCGCGCGCCGGACGCCGGCGGGTCCGGGCAGGAGCGGCGGCTGCATTTCCTCACCCCGCTGCGCCGGGCCTGGGTGCCGATCGCCGCGACCATCGGCATCGTCGCCCAGCAGGGCGAGAACGTCACCGATTGGGTGACGGCCGTCTCCACCGCCCTGCGGGTCCTCGGGCTGGCCGCGCTGGTCGTCGTCTTCGGCGCGTACGGCTTCCTCAGTTGGTGGTTCACGCACTACGCCGTCACCGACACCGAACTGCGCATCCGCAGCGGCCTCCTCTTCCGCCGCACCGCGCACATCCGCCTCGACCGGATCCAGGCGGTGGACGTCACCCGCCCCCTGCTGGCCCGCATCGCGGGCGTCGCCAAGCTGCGGCTCGACGTCATCGGCACCGAGGCGAAGGACGAGCTGGCCTTCCTCGCGGAGAAGGACGCCGTCTCGCTCCGCGCCGAGCTGCTGGCCCGCGCGGCCGGCTTCGCCCCGGCCGAGGCCCCGCTCCTGGGCGAGGCCCCCGAGCGGGAGCTGCTCCGGGTGGGGCCGCGCGATCTGGTGATGTCCCTGCTCCTCACCCTGACCACCTGGGCGATCCTCGCCGGCGGGATCGCGGGCCCCTCGCTGGTGTGGTGGTTCAGCTCCAGCCCGTGGGTGGCCATGGCCACCCTGCTCCCGGTGCTGGGGGCGATGTGGGCGGGGAGCGCCGGCCGCTTCCTCGCCGAGTACGACTGGCGGGTCGCCGAGTCCCCCGACGGGCTCCGGCTCGATCACGGAATGCTGGACCGCGCCCACGAGACGGTGCCGCCGGGGCGGGTGCAGACCGTACGGATCGTCGAGCCGCTGCTGTGGCGCCGGCGCGGCTGGGTCCGGGTGGAGCTGGCGGTGGCCGGCTCCAAGAACAACGTCCTGGTGCCGGTGGCCACCCGGGCCGCCGCCCACGCCGTCGTCGCTCGGGTGCTGCCCGGCGTCGACCTCGGGGGCCTCGTCTTCGAGCCCTCGCCCCGGAGCGGATCGCGCTGGGTGGTTCCGGTGTGGTGGAAGGGGTACGGCCTGGCCGTCTCCGCGGACGTGTTCGCCGCCCGCCACGGCCGCCTGTGCCGGCGTACGGAGATCGTCCCGCACGCCAAGGTGCAAAGCGTGCGGCTGTCCCAGGGCCCCTGGGAGCGTGCCCGCGGGGTGGCCGACGTCCACGTGGACACCGGCGCGAACGGCACGGTCACGGCCCGCCTGCGCGCCGCGGCCGAGGCCGCCGAACTGCTCCACGCCCAGTCGGCCCGCTCCCGCACCTCCCGGGCCGCGGCCCGCCCGGACCGCTGGATGACCTGAGGGCCGGGCGGGCACGCGGTCCGCGGTGGGGCGAGCCTGCTCCGCCTCCGCCGGGGGTGGGGCTACGCGGCCCCGCCACCGCCCGCGCGGACCAGACCGGTCTCGTACGCCAGGACCACGACCTGGACCCGGTCGCGCAGGTTCAGCTTGGTCAGGATGCGGCCCACGTGGGTCTTGACCGTGGCCTCCGACAGGACCAGGCGGGCGGCGATCTCGCCGTTCGACAGGCCCTGGGCGACCAGCAGCATGACCTCGCGCTCGCGCTCCGTCAGCCGCTCGACGTCCTTGTTCCGCGGCTCCGCCGACGTCGACGGCAGCATCGGTGCGAACCGGTCCAGCAGCCGGCGCGTCGTCGACGGGGCGACGACCGCGTCGCCGCTGTGCACCGAGCGGATCGCGGCCAGCAGCTCGCCCGGCGGGACGTCCTTGAGCATGAACCCGCTCGCGCCCGCCTTCAGGCCCGAGAAGGCGTACTCGTCGAGGTCGAAGGTGGTCAGGATGATGACCTTGGGGTGTTCCTCGGGCTCGCAGATGCGGCGCGTCGCCTCGACCCCGTCGAGCCGGGGCATGCGTACGTCCATCAGCACCACGTCCACCTTGGTGGCCCGCAGCACCTCCAGCGCCTCCAGGCCGTCGCCGGCCTCGGCGACGACCTCCATGTCGGGCTGTGCGGCGAGCACCATCCGGAAACCGGTGCGCAGCAGTACTTGGTCGTCGACCAGCATCACGCGGATGGAGGGGCCGGTGGGGAAGGACATGGTCACCTTTTCTTCAGGGGGAGCAGGGCGCTGATCCGGAAGCCGCCACCGGGCCGGGGGCCCGCGTCGAGGGTGCCCCCGACCATACCGATGCGTTCGCGCATGCCGATCAGCCCGTGTCCGGCGCCGTCCGCGCCGCCGTCCGTGTACAACTCGTGGGCCGCGCCCCGGCCGTCGTCCTCGACGAGCAGGCCGAGCCCGTCGTCGAAGTAGACGAGTCGGACGCTGGCCTTCGCGGCGGGGCCGCCGTGCTTGCGCGTGTTCGTCAGCGCTTCCTGGACGATCCGGTACGCCGTCAGCTCCACGCCGCTGGGCAGCTTGCGCGGGGCGCCCTCGACCTCGAAGTCCACGGCGAGCCCGGCCGCCCGTACCTGCTCGACCAGCACCTCGATCTGCTCCACGTCGGGCTGCGGCACGTAGTCCTCGGACTCCTGCGGCTCGCCGGTGCGCAGGACGCCGAGCAGGCGGCGCATCTCGGCGAGGGCCAGGCGCCCGGTGCCGGAGATCGTCTGCAGGGCCTCCTTGGCCTGCTCGGGGGCCGCGTCCATCACGTAGGCGGCGCCGTCGGCCTGGACCACCATCACCGAGACGTTGTGCGCCACGACGTCGTGCAGCTCGCGGGCGATCCGGGCCCGCTCGGCGGCGACGGCCACCTTGGCCTGGGCCGCGCGCTCCTTCTCCAGGCGCTGGTTGCGTTCGACGAGCTGGGCGTAATAGGCCCGGCGGGTGCGCAGGGAGTCGCCCATCACCCAGGCGAGGGCGAAGGGGACCATCAGGAACATGACGAAGAGGATGCTCTCGACGCCCGAGACCCCCTTGTCCACGCCGATGCGCAGGAAGTACAGGGGGGACGCGAGCAGCCCCCAGCCGAGGGCGGTGCGCGAGACCCAGCGCGGCACGTCGGAGGCGGCGACCGTGAAGAGGACGACGAGCATCGCGAAGTCGTAGAAGTTCGCCTCCGCGCCGATGGCCAGTTGGTAGAGGCCGGTGGCGACGGTGAGCCAGAAGACCGGGACGGTCCACTTGCGGCGCAGCGCGACGGCGCTGCTCAGCGCCACCACACAGGGGGTGGCGAGCAGTGCGGCGCCGGTGCCTTCGTGCATCGAGGCGACGACGGCCATCGAGAACCCGAAGAAGAGGACAGCCCAGAAGCTGTCGACGCCCGTCGGGTGTCTGCGGAGGAAATCGTAGAGGCGCTGCACGTAACCCAGAGTAGGGACAGCCGATAGGTGCTGGAGTCAACCAGAGGGGCGATCCGTGCGAGACGCGAGTACTACCGGAGGTGGAGGCGACCATAACCTTTCAGCGATGAGCACTCAGGGTGAAGGCACGGCGCAGGCGGGTCCGGTCCGCTGGCGGACGGCGATGGAGCGGGCGCTGTACGGCCCCGACGGCTTCTACGTACGCCCCGGCGGGCCCGGCCCCGCAGGGCATTTCCGCACGTCCGTGCATGCCTCGCCGCTCTACGCGCAGGCCGTGGCCCGGCTGCTCCTGTGGGTGGACGGGGAGCTCGGCCGCCCGGAGGAGCTGGACCTGGTCGACGTAGGGGCCGGACGCGGGGAGCTGCTGGCCGGGGTGCTGACGGCGCTGCCGCCGGAGACGGCCGCGCGGGTGCGGCCGTACGGGGTGGAACGCGCGCAGCGGCCCGCAGGGCTCGACGGGCGGATCCGCTGGGTGAGCGAGCCGCCCCGGGGGACCCGGGGGCTGCTCTTCGCCAACGAGTGGCTCGACAACGTACCGCTGGACCTCGCGGAGGGCGGGCGCTACGTGGAGGTCGCGCGGGACGGTACGGAGCGTCCGGGCGGCCCCTTGGACGGGGCGGACCGGGCCTGGGTGGAGCGGTGGTGGCCGGAGGCGGGCGCGGGCGCGGAGTCGGGTGCGGAGTCGGGCGCCGGGGCGGGCGCGGGCGCGGGCCGGGCGGAGATCGGCCGGCCCCGCGACGAGGCCTGGGCCGGGGCCGTCGCGACCGTGGAGCGCGGGCTCGCGGTCGCGGTGGACTACGCCCACACCCGGGAGGCCCGGCCGCCCTTCGGGACGCTGACCGGATTCCGCGCCGGGCGGGAGACCGCCCCCGTGCCGGACGGGAGCTGCGACGTCACCGCGCACGTGGCGCTCGACGCGTGCGCGGGGCCGGGGGCGGTGCTGCTGAGCCAGCGGGACGCGCTGGCGGCCCTCGGCGTCTCGGGGGCCCGGCCCCCGCTGGCCCTGGCCTCCACCGACCCGGTGGCGTACGTCCGGGCGCTGTCCCGTGCGGGGGAGGCCGCGGAACTCACCGCGCGGGGTGGCCTCGGCGACTTCGGCTGGCTGGTCCAGCCGGTGGGGGTGGCCCCCTGGCCGGGCTAGGGCACTGCCGCTGCGCGGGGCCGTCCCCTACCCGCCCTTCCACCGTTCCCTGGGGCTCCGCCCCAGACCCCGCTCCTCAAACGCCGGAGGGGCTGGATTTTGGCCGACGTCCGGGAGTCGGCCCCCGGGGAACGGGCGAAGGGCGGGTAGGGGACTCGGCGCCGCGCAGCGGCCGTCCCCCACCCGCCCCCCTTGCCCTCGGGACGGACTACTCCGTGGCGTCGACGTGGTCGTGGCCCTCGTGGAGGCCACCCCCACTGCCTCCGCCATTGCTCGGCTCCGAGACGACGGGCCGACCCAGCGGCGCCAGGTCATACGCGTAGTGACCCACCGCGTCCGCGATGACGTCGACGTTGATGTCGAGCGCCTTCTGGTCGATGTTCGCCAGGGTGTCGCCCTTGCCGTGGTAGTTCACGTCGTACGCGACCCCGGCCTGCCCGCCGAACTTCGCCGCCTGCTCGGGCGTCTTGATGCCCTCGGCGCCCGTGAACGTACCGCCCGAGGGGATGCCGACCGCGATGAACGGGCCGTAGTCCGAGCGGCCCGAGAAGTCGGTGCCCTCGCGCGGGATGCTCTTGGAGTCGAGGAAGTCGTTGATCCCCTTCTCCAGCTGCGCCGAGCCCTCCGGGCCGGGGCCCGAGCCGACCTTGTCCGAGTCGTCGCCGTCGTAGACGAAGTACGCGGCGTTCGGCGAGGCGATCATGTCGAAGTTCAAGTAGAGCTTGATCTTCTTCTTCTGCTCCTCCGTCAGCCCGTCGACGTACGCCTCGGAGCCGAGCAGGCCGAACTCCTCCGCCGACCACCAGGCGAACTTGACCTTGTTCTTGATCTTCGTCTGGCTGCTCGCGAGCTTCTGCGCGACCTGGAGGATGCCGGCCGAGCCGGAGCCGTTGTCGTTGATGCCCGGGCCCGCCGCGACGGAGTCGAGGTGCGCACCGAGGAAGACGGTGTTGTTCTCGTCGCCGCCGCGCGTCTCCGCGACGACGTTGTACGTCTTGCGGTTCTCCCGGAACTCGCGGATGTCGAGGGTGACCTCGACCGGTCCCGCGGCCGCGTCGGCTGCGAGCCGCTGGCCCTCGGCCAGCGTGACGCCGCCGGTCGGGATCTTGCCCGCGTCGGCCGAGCCTATGGTGCCGTTCAGGGCGCCCTCGGCGTTGTTGTAGATCACCGCACCGACCGCGCCGGCCGTCGCCGCGTTCTGCTGCTTGACCGCGAAGGCGCAGCCGCCGCGCTTGATCAGCGCGACCTTGCCCGTGAAGGCGCCCGCGGCGAAGTCGGCGGGCTCGCAGCCGTTGGTGCCGTCGGCGTCGACCGGGGCGACGGCGATCTGCGCCGTCACGCCGTTCGCCGGGCCGCTGGCGGTGTACGTCATCAGCTTGATCGGGACGTCGCGGCCGGCCGGGCCGTTGACCTTCAGGGTCTCGGCGACCGTCTCGACGTACACGAACTCGAACTCGTTCTTGGTGACCTTGTATCCGGCCGCGCGCATGACGAGCTCGACGTACTGGGCCGACTGGACGTGGCCCTTGGAACCCGCCACACGGGTGCCCTTGTTGTAGTCGGCGATGGCCTGGAAGACCTTCAGGTGGTTGTTGGCACCCTTGCCGGTGGAGTCCTTGACCAGCTTTCGGGCCAGTGCATCACCCCGGGCGGCGTCGCTCTGCGGGCTGCCGGTGGCTCCGGCCGGTCCGGCGAGGAGCAGCGGGGAGACGAGGGCCGCGGCCGCCAGGGCGGCGGTGGCTGCGGCTATACGGCGTGAGGGCATGAAAGTCCTTCCACGGCAGATGCGCGAGCGCATGCGTATGGCGTTTCGGCGTAGGGCGTGGGGTGTACGAGGGTGCGGCGTGCGGGGGTGCGGCGTACGGAGGTGTGGGGACGCGGACGCAGACGCAGGTCAGGTGCGTTGCGCCGAGTGGGGGAGCGGGGAGCGGTGGACGCACGTTAGACATCAAGTGGCGCCCATGGCCAGACTTTTCACTGATTCCGGTTTGTGAAATCCGTATATCGGAGCATCTGAGCCGTCGCATTCAGGCCAGTGCCCGTGTCTGCCCGTTCTCCGTGCCGGGCCCGGCCCACCGAACTGCCGCAAGACTGCCGCGGAGTCGCCGCAGGGATGGTGCAGGCCTAGCGCAGGATGCCCTCGATGAAGTCGGATCCGATCCGCGCGACCGTCGCCAGATCCAGCTGGTGCTGGACGTACCGGCCTTGGCGGCGGGTCTGGATCAGCCCGGCCTTCTTCAGCACCGTCAGATGGCGGGACACCTCCGGGGCGGTGATCCCGTGCGCGGCCGCCAACTCGCCGGTCGTGTACGGGGCGCGCGCCAGATTGCGGCACAGCATCATCCGCATCGGATGGGCCAGTGCCTCCATGCGCCGCTGCATCAGCTCCACCGACCCCGGGGAGGAGGCCAGTTCGGGAGAGCCGAGCGGGTAGTGGATCACCGGACGCCAGCCGGGTGCGTGCAGCACCAGCAGGTGGGGCCAGCCGAAGTTCGTGGGCACGAACAGCAGGCCGTCGCCTATTCGGGGATCGGTCGCGGTCGTGGACCCGTGGACCATCTTGTCCACCGTGACGGTGGTCAGCCCCTCGTCGACGCTCAGCGCCGAGGAGACCTCCTTCAGCACGGCCGGCAGCCCCTTGCGCCGCAGCACCTCCGTCTTGTGCCGGGCGTCCGCGCTCTGGCGGGGCCCGACCCGGCGCCAGGTCTCCGCGAAGAAGGCCTCGTCGCAGTCCTCCATCAGCCGGCGCAGCCAGACCCGGACACCGGCGGTGTCGTCGAGCACCCGTACGGCGAAGGCCAACTGCTGCGGCCCGCGGGCGGAGGCCGTCTCCAGGGCCTTCGACCGGGCGAGCGGATCCGCGAGCGGGGACGGCCCGCCGCCTTCGTTGTAGAGGCCCAGCCGGCAGTGCTCCAGGGCGGCCGTCACGAACCGCTCGTCGTCCAGCCGGTCGAGTACGTCGAGCTCGGCGGCCAGGGTGGCGGCGGGCAGCCCGGACCCGCCGGGAATCCCGGCGAAGGCCATGAACAGATCGGCGAAGGAGCTGCGCCACATGAAATCGCCCTCCAGCAGCCGGTCCGCGAGGTCCGGATCGAGCGCGGCGGCGGTGGTGGAGGTCCATGAGGCGAGCCCGGGGTGATGGCCGGGCTGGGAGAGCGCGTGCAACGCCATGCAGAGCTCTGCGAGGGGGGACGGCGCGAAGCCGATCCGTTCCGCGGGGAGCCCGGTGATGTCGATGGTGACGCTCATCGGATCATTCTGCCGCCGTGCGGCCCACCCGGCCGCCAGGCCACGCGCCCTTCGCCCACCCGGCGGATCCCCGGGCCGGGGGCCCCGGATTCGCAGCCGTGCGGCGCCGTTGCCGGGGACCGGTCCCCGGGCCCCTGCGCCTCAAACGCCGGCGGGGCTGGGGTGTGGTCGGTCTGTGCGCCGGCTGCGGAGGGTGGGTCGGTGCCGGGGCCGGGGTGGGGTGTCGGCCTGGACTGCATGATTTAGGCGCCCCGTGCCCTACGTGGACGGGGCGCGGCGTGCTCCGGCGCCACACATCACC